>NZ_JAUBQH010000073.1:0-28298 GCF_036701145.1 Microcoleus sp. Pol17C6 | reverse complement strand
TTCGGTGCTGCCCCTGCTGACTCGCTCAAAGGCTGCTAATAAGGTTTCAACTTCTGTTTCTCTGCCGTAGAGTTTTTGAGGGATTTGAAACTTATCTGTAATATCTTTTTGTGCGATCGCAAAATCTGCAATTCCTCCCGTAGTTTTTAATTGTTCTAGGCATTCTTCTAAGTCAGCGATAATGCCCCAAGGACTTTGATATCTGGCTTCAGCGGTTTTCGCTAATAGCTTCATCACAATATTAGAAACAGCTTTAGGAATTTCTCGATTGATTTGGTGGGGCGGTACTGCTTGTTTGGCAATGTGACAGTGGATTAATTCCATTGCATCGCTGTAATCCCAGGGCAATTGCCGCGTTAGCAGTTCGTAAAAAGTGACTCCTAATGAGTAAAAATCAGTGCGGTAGTCTATCGCTCGGTTCATTCTACCTGTTTGTTCTGGCGATATATAGCTAAGAGTGCCTTCTAAAACATTAGGATTTTTCAGGCTAGGATTTTCGCGCTTTAAAACAGTAGAGATGCCAAAATCTATAATTTGAACTCGCCCTGTGCTTGAGTTAATAATAATATTGCTGGGATTGATATCTTTATGAATAATTTTATGTCGATGAATTTCCCCTAAAGCCCTAGTTATTTTAATAGCTGTTAATAAAAAATTTTCTAAGGTAAGTTGATGAGAAGCCAACAAGAGCTTTAATGACTCTCCACCACAATCCTCGAAAATGATAGCCAAACTGTTATGGTATCTGTCTAAGCTGTAGGTTTTAGGCACACTTTCTAGGTTAAGATTGTGTGTAATTTCGTATTCCTGCTTGTATCTGACTAACGAAGCTGGGATCGGATAATCTTGTTTGAGAAATTTGATGATTACGGGTTTGTTGTCTTGCTTTCTCAGTCCCCGGTAAACTAAAGAATTATTACTTTCATGGATTTGGTGGGTAATGTCGTAGCCCGGTAAGTTAATCATTCTTACATCCTCTTGTGAGTATTAATACTCAATAATTTTTTTAGAAATTGTTAATTAATTAAGTAGATGTATCCTCTAATACATAATAATATCCGCAACTTTAAGAAAAACTTAAGTTTCAACAGAAAAGTTATTTTTTATTAACATTTCTTAAAAATAAGACGGCTAAACATTCCGGTCACGAGTACGATCGCTCCACAGTTTCCTGCAAAATCCGGCAAAACAGAGTGAAGTGCGATCGCCGTTAATCTTCATAGGAAATTTGGGCCTTGCATAATTAGAGTATAAATAGGGCGAATCACCATGCAATGAAAGCGAGTGCAAATTAATCCATATCCGTAAAAACACTAAGAAAAAAGGAAAACAGAACCACATTTGTGTCAAATGTGGCTGTCAATTGATCGCTGATTATGAGTCCCACGCCTGGTTACAGCGAGACTGTGAAAGCCGAATGCCTAAAAATGTATGTCAATCGTATAGGTTTTCGGGCAATTAACGAATCAAGGTAGTTCATCACACCACCCTAATAACTTCGGTAACACTTGTGAGAAAACTCTTACCAGATGCTTATCACCCCGAAGTCATTCCACAAGTCGGTGAGATCGATGAATTACAGACTTATGTGAAAAAAAACATAAAATCTGCCTACGGACACCCGTTGACCACTTTCGTTCAGGAATTTTAGAATGGGTATTAGGATATCATAGTTCCGAGACATTTGATAGCGTTTCCGGTTGCATCGGAAACGATATAAGTCCTAAATACATTACCTAAAATTTTAGGATGTTTCAGTTACTGCACCCTTGATATCTTGATTCAGCAACGCCTCTTTTTCCCTCTTCATTCAACATCTCCATTACCAAGGATTGCCAATCATTGTAAAGGCGGCCCAATAATAAGGATGCGAAAGCACTCGATCGCCCCGCGCCGCAATTTCTGGAGGCAAAATTAGACCCCCAGAAAGCCCTTCGGCTCGCAACATCCCGTCTTGAATCCGCACGCGCCCCCGCAGCATCTCCAATTGCGCGCGCCGCAAAGCCTCCGCTTTAATCATCAAATTGCCACCGCGTCTGGGGGCACGCAACTGCCGATAAAACTCAGTCATCAGCCCCAAAGTCCCATCATCGCTGACTTCCCACAAACTCGCTAAAGCGGATCTAGCACCGCTAGCTACCGCCAAACCCGCAAACCCCAACTCCGCCTCTTCGTCGCCCAAAGCGGTACTGCACGCGCTTAAAACTAACAGATTCACCGGCGGTTCATTCCACCGCAACTGTGGCATTTGATCGATACGTAATTTAGTATCCCACAACTGAATGTAAGAATTTTTCGGTTCCCCAGGCTGGAATTCGCTGTGAGTTGCTAAGTGAATGATTCCAAAAGGCTGATTTGCCCGCTGAGCTTGCAAATTTCCGAGAGTAAAATCTTGATTCAAAAATGATTTTCCTTCTGAGGGCGGCGCGATCGACTCTAACTCCACCGGTACCGCTGGTAATGGCGCTTTATCTTCAAATACCGACGCCCCCATTGCCAAAACTTCATCATCCGCAATATTGTCGTAGCCGATATCAGTCAAACTCAGACTCGGCATCACGCTAAGACTGTATTGCTCAACTAAAAATTGTTGGCCATTGTGAAGAGCAGCAAAGGGCACACTCCGCAAACCTGCTGCCGGAATTACAATTAAATTGTCAATCTTTAAAGCTGTCAATTCTGCGGCAACTGGTGCAATTAACCAGCGATAAAGTTTTTGAGCCGAATCCAAATAACTAATGCTGCTTCTTCTTCTGGGATTAGTTATTTCGGTTTGTAGGGCGTCCGCCAATTGCAACACCTGCCACCGCGTTGTCGCCGGAACTACAACGCGCATCGGTTCAGCGTTAGCTGTGACTAACACTAATTCTAAATGCTCCCCGTTAGGAACATCGGGAATTTCTTGGCTCAGTGGCGACAACCTCTGGGCTAACTTATCTTCTAAGGGGCGATGGGGCCCGGAGGTGAGGTTTTTTCTCACAGGCAATAGATTAGATAAATCCTGACTTGCCACCAGCACTGAACCATTTTCTTGGGCTGCGGCTGCATCCGATCTCCTGAGCCAATTCATATAAATGATGGCAGATTTTGTCCCGGTAATTTGTTCGTTTTTGCGAAGAGTTTCGTAAATCACCGATAGATTAGTAATCGGCTTTCTTGGGGGCAAATCCAGATATTTTTCGTACTCGCGAGTAAAGGTTTGTTCAAATTCTAAAACTCCCGAACCTGCCCCATCTAATCTGCGAGAAGGAGCGAAAATATCCTGGCTCATTGCGGAATTTCTATCTCGATTGGGCGATCGCAATTCTACTTGCAAAGATGCAGGAAATGACTGCTCCGGATCGCGATTTACGGACTCTAGAGGCGGTTCGGGAATTGGTTCGGGAATTGGTTCGGGAATTGGTTCGGGAATTGGTTCGGGAATTGGTTCGGGAATTGGTTCGGGAATTGGTGCAGGAGTAGAGGGCGCGGCCGGTGTAATTAGGGAAATCTGATTTGGTAAACTTCCTTGGGTGTAAGTTTGTCCAAAAGAAAAAGTGGGAAAAATGGTGTTTCCCACGCCAGCATTAATGCTTCCTCTGGTTCCATTGTCGATCGCGCCGCCAACTACAAACGGTCGATCGATACCGCCTCCGTGGCGAATTGCGATCCCCCCCGCCCCCGCACCTCCGGTAGTAGAAATACTGGAAATATTGCCCGATATATCATCGTTGAAAACATTGTTCGAGCCAAACAAACCGAGGGTTCTCACATCAACGCTGCCGCCAGTACCACCAGTGCCGCCTCTAGCGTTGATAAAGCCCAACTGAATGTCACCAGTCGCGTTCAGAGAGACGCCCCCGCCGTTGCCGTTTGAAGTGCCGCTGGAGTTGATATCTAGAGCGGAAATCCCCGCCTTCGAGGTGACAGCAATATTTCCGCCGATCGCCCCCGAAGCGTTCAAAGCTCCCGCAGTTAAAGGCCCAGCATTGGTTTGGAGAGCGATCGCGCCTCCTGTACCCGCCGATGACGAGTCGATCGCACCTGCTGCAACAGTATTTCCCTCAACCCGAATCCTCCCACCGTTCGAGGTAATATTACCAGTCCGAACCTCGCGGCTTCCTTGCAGGTTCACGCTGCCGCCATCCGTCCTTAAATTACCCTCTAAGAGGACATTTTCTGCCTTGATATCGGCTCCCAAAGCGGCCGTGCTGTCCCCCCCGAAGGTAACAGAATCTCGCGCGTTAACGCTCAAACTGCGCGCTGTAATTGTGGAAGTCGCCGTCACGCTAGCAGCATCAGCCGAGAGCAGGCCCAACCTCTGAGTTTGACCGACTAGGCCCTCAAAAGTAATGTTGCCGCCAGCCCGCAGCGTCAAATTATTTGCGCGGCCCGGGATGCTGTCGAGGGTATTGCCAAAAGCAATATTGCCGGTAGTGGCGGTTAGGGCGGCGGTGCGATCGACTGTGACGTTACTATTGAAATTCATGTCGCCAGATGTCGCAATATTGCCCGAAACCAGGGTACTACCGGCGTTGACAGTCAAACTCGCCAGCGGTGCAGCTTGACCGACTGTACCGCCGAAGAGCACTCGCTGAGCGTCTAGTCTCAGGGCGCGAGCTCCGTCTAGGCTACCGGAGAACAGAATGTTGCCCCTAGCTTCTGTGCTCAAAGCCACGTCAGCATTGAGGGATGCGTTTCCTGTAAAAGTGAGCTCGCCGCCGGATGTCGCAATGTTGGCGTTGAGATCAGTTTGAGGCGCGTCGAGAGTCAAGCTAGCGCTGCCACTTGTTCTGAGGGGATTGTCGATCGCGATCGAGCTGCCTTGAAGTGTCAGCGGGCTGTTGAAGGTAATGGGTGCGACGATCGCGATCGACGAGCTGCTACCGTTTTCGCGCCCGATCGCGATCGAGCCGAAACCCCCCGCCAAAGCGCCGAGATCCGTTGCCGTCAAGTCTAAAATGCCCAAAATATCGCCGGTGCCACCGATCCGAATCGCTCGGCTGTCGTTGGGTTGCAAGCGAATTGTTCCCCCCGCACTGCTGACAGAATTGCTGCCGCCTCTGAAGTCAATGCCGTTACCAGTGATAGCGATATTGCCGCTGTTAGCATTGAGTCCGCCCAGAGAGATGCTGCTGGCGAAAATGTTGATGTTGCCACCTTGAGTCTCGATTAAATCGTTGGGGTCATTGACAAAAAACACTCCGCCCGATCTAAATGTTACGGTGTCTCCCGCGATCGCTTGCAGCGAAAGTTTGTTATCGGGCAAGTCTTGGAGAGTGATGTAGCCCGGGGTTTCTAGAACCACGTTGCTGCCGGCCGCCATCTGTTCCAACTGCACTTCTGAGATCGATGTTTCATTGGGTTCTGGTGCCGCTTCGAGTCCGTCACCGGTTGATGGCGCGCTGGTGTCGCCGTTACCGCTGACGATCGTAATATTTGCCGGATCGAGCAACAAATTGCCGATCGCGCCGTTAGTCGCGCGGGTATCGACCTCTCCTTGGAAAGTTAAAGCATTTTTGCCGGAAACTTCGACTCTGCCGCCGTTACCTGCGGCGATGCCCCCGCGAGCACTAATATTGCCGAAGAAGCGAGTTATATTGTCTGACCAAATTACCGCAGTGCCGCCATTGCCGCGGTCGATCGCGTTTGCTGCGATCGTAGAATCAGGACTAACATAAGTTACCAGTGCGTTCGGCACTGGTTCCATCCCCCGGAAACCGCCTCCGACGCGCACAGTACCTCCGCCGTTCGTCCCGGAAGCATCGATATTTGCGGCGAACAGTCCGACTTTTTCCCCTAAAATATTGACTGTGCCACCAGCATTCCCAGAAGGGCCAAGTACATTTATAGAACCGGAGACGATCGCACTTCCGGCAACTGCCGCCACTGTTTGGTCGCCAGTCAGTACCAATTGACCTTGTTCGTTAGTCGTTAAACCTGTGGCTGACGCTACGCCGGGACCCGTTAGCAACTGAGGCAAAGAAACTGGGGCGATCGCAGATTTTTCTGACTGCAAAGACGGAGTAATTTCTAAACTCAATAAATTGCCGCTTTGACTGATGCGGACTGCATTTTGTCCCGGAACAGCAGCCACAGTAATTTGACCGTTGGGAGCGGATAATTCTCCTGTATTAATAACGGTGCCACCGAGCAAAGTTAAACTTTGCCCGCTGCCAACTGCCAAGTTTCCCGCATTGACAATTGCACCAACTTGTGAGTTATTAAAATTAAATTGATTGGGATTTCCCAGTAAAGCTTTGTAATCATTAATGCCGCTAGAATTAAACCAGCGATCGCCGAAACCAATACCTGTAGCCGTTGTCGCAAAAAAAGACCCCGGTACGTTTAATCTAGCATTTTGACCGAAGATAATTCCCGCCGGATTCATTAAAAATAAATTTGAGGTGCCGCCGCTTACAGAAATCAGACCGTTAATTACGGAAACATTGTCGCCGGAAATCCGCCCTAAAATATTTTGAATGTTGGGATTAGTTAGAAAATTAGCAATTTGACCTTCGCTGAGATTAAATTGGCTGAAGCTGTGAAACAGATTTGCCCCGTTTCCTGACAGTTGTCCGCCACTAATGTCTGTGCGGTTTGGCTCGGACTTCACAACAGTATTAATGCCGTCATTGGCCGGAACGACAGATTGCGATCGAACTGCTAGCGGTAGCAGCCAAAAACCTAATGTCAAAATTAGAGCAGAACGAAAATAGGTCATTGGAGGAAGCTATTAGTCATTAGTCATTAGTTCTTAGTCATTAGTCATTAGCCGGAAGGAAGAGGGAATTCAAAAAAGCCAATTCTCCATTACCAATTTTAATCTCTTATCGTTTTGATTTTTTTTGAGCTGTAATGTTCCGCCAGAGTGCCAATAAACTTAAAAATGTCGATCAAACACCGCCACCGCCGGGGCGAATCGACTTTGCAGGCACAGGGGATCAGTCGATCGCACTCCAAAACCACCCGTTCCCAGAATGTCGGAAATTTAAGGCAAATTTTGTATTTATCTGTCGCCAGTGTATTGACAAAATCCCCCCAGAGTTTTATTATTCGATCACTGATTGGGTGGAACAGCAAAAACCCACACCATAACTGGCTCCTCTAATAAAGTTAAAAACAAAATATTGATGCTTTTAGAGACCAACCATGCAAACTCCAGCTTTCCCATTTCTAACTGAACAAATAGTAGAACGGATATTTTCGTCAGGCGAACTGACTCGCGATGACAGACACCGAATTCAGTCAATGCTCTTAAATGAGTCGATCGGCGAAAATGAATTGAGCTTAATTGAAAGAGTCATGGAAGGCGTAGTCAAGGGAATACTTGACGTGATGAATTAGTTGATAACTGGCGCTAACCTATCTAAATGTAGGGTGCGCCGAGGCGCACCTTAGCCTAATTTTAAATAAAATCGAAAAGCGAAAAGCGAAAATTCTGTCACCGTTCTAAAAATCATCATCCGGGCCGTCATCCGGGCTGTCATCCGAACTCTGATCGCGACGCACAAGTTCAGAAGGAGGCCTATCGTTACTCCAAGCCCACCAAACGCCATCGCACTGGCAGCGGTAAAATTCTTGCCACTTGCGGCGGTTGAACTCGGTGTATACTGGCGATCGCCGATTAATCCAGACCTCAGCGGCATCCGTGCAGCTAGCGCCACACTTGGGGCAGCAAAACTCATTAGCGTGAACCGCCGTCGCAGTCCATTCAGGAGGATGTGGAGCAAAAGCTTCCATGTGTTAGAGTTTCTATCTAAACTGCTGGTAATTACGGCAAATCAAGGGTTGCTAAAGATCCGCAGAGTTCGGAATGACCTAAGCAATGACATAAGTACGCTGTTGAATGCGTAATTCATCTGCCCGTTATTTTTTTTAGTATTTGCCGTCAGATGAATAGTATAACTGATGTGGTGCAAACCGTCGATCGGCATTCTCAACTATTTCAAGGACTAGGCTCATGTCTATCTACAATCTTATCTCGTTTCTGGGCATTTTTGGCTTATGTGCGATCGCCTGGATTTTTTCAGAAAATCGCAAAGTTCAGTATATACCTTGGCGCGTCATCACCTGGGGCATTGGACTGCAATTAGTCTTAGGATTTTTAGTATTCCTGTTCCCCCCAACTCGCATCGCCCTAGAGTGGTTTACTGGCTTACTCGATGGAGTATTCACCGCTGCTGACGCTGGAGCGAGGTTTGTATTCGGAAGTAATGTTGTACCGATACCTGGTAAAGATCCGGCAGTTAATTTAGGATATATTTTTGCCTTTAGAGCTTTACCGACAGTCATCTTTTTTTCTGGCCTCATGGCCTTGCTATACAACATCGGCGTGATTCAAATTATCACCGAACTTTTTGCAAAAATCTTTTATACGACTATGCGGTTGAGCGGCGCAGAAGCCCTCAGCGGCGCTGCTAATATCTTCGTAGGAATTGAAGCGGCAATTGTCGTCAAGCCTTATTTGCCGAAAATGACTCGTTCGGAACTTTGTGCAATCCTCTCTTGCTGTTTTGGGACGGCAGCTTCTTCAACTTTAGCAATTTACGTTAGTTTTCTCAAGCCAGTTTTTCCAAATATTTTAGGACACTTAGTTTCCGCTTCAATTATCGCCATTCCCGCTTGTTTTGTTCTCTCCAAAATCTTAGTACCCGAAACAGGCGTGCCGCTGACAATGGGCGGCATTCCCAAGGAAGAACGGAAGCCTAAAGGTCGCGAATTTGTGGGCGAAGAAATTGCCGAAAATGACGGTGAGATCCGCCAACAAGAGACAGTGGGCGGAGAACCCATCGAACGAGTCAGCCCTTTGGATGCCGCGATAATTGGTGCATTGGACGGTGTAAAAATGGCAGTGGCAATTGCCGCTGTTTTGATTTTAATCTTAGGCTTAGTTTCCTTAATTAATCAATTCTTTGGTTGGCTGGCAATTTTGCCAGGCCCAATTGGTGGCTTTTTCAAAGTTGTCACATTAGCCAACATTATGGGATTTTTATTTTATCCCCTGACGCTATTAACAGGAGTCTCCATTGACGACTCTTGGCAAGCATCAGTAATCATCGGTCGCAGGCTATTAGAAACAGCCATTCCGCCCTATCAAAGTTTAGCAGAAGCGGGGGCAAAAGGACTGGTGAGCCCTCGTACAGTTTTAATTGTCAGTTACGCCCTTTCCGGCTTCGCCCACTTAGCCTCCGTCGGCATATTTGTCGGCGGTACGATCGCCCTAATTCCATCCCGCCGCAAAGACATTTCCGAACTCGGTTGGAAAGCATTATTTGTCGGCACTTTAGCGACAATGATGATCGCTTGCATCGCGGGTACCTTCGACACCGGAGACGCCAGCATTTTAGGCGCTAAAACAGCCCCTGCTGCCCCGCTAACATCCCCTGATTCTCCAAAATCACTGCCATCCCCAACCGCTAATTCAAAGCCATCAGTTGCCCCAGCAATTGCCAGTCCGAAGCCTTCGCCGAAGAGTGAAAAAGCAACTCCAAAAGCTCAATAATCTCCCAAATCAGACTCTAAGAAAAGCCCTTAAATGAGCTATGGGAAAAGGACACGGCAATGCCGTGTCCCTACAGATTAGACTCAAATTGCAAGCATTCCCAAACTATCTAAAAATTATCTGCGTTTATCTGCGTTTATCTGCCTTAAATCTGCGGTTGACATATTAATCAAAATTTTCTGCAATAGGTCTAATTACCAATAACCAATTCCCAAAAAATATGAATCCAGATCCAGAAATTCGCCGCCTGTTAGATGTGATGCCCGCTTCCGGCCGCATGATGTGTAAAATTATTAATAAGCCCCAACAATCAACGGTAATTGACTGCGATTTTCCTTTGCCTTGGAATCAATCTCGCCCGATTTATATTAATTTTGATTTGTGGCGGCTGCTATCTAAGCCGCAGCGGGATTTACTGCTATTGCGGAATGTCAGTTTTCTGTGCAATTTTAAGTGGTTTAAACCGGATATTTATCAAGGTGCGGCTCTGGCGGGAATTGTCGGGACTGTTGTAGAATTGTTGCAGGGAGATGCGATCGGCACTGCGATCGCGGGCGGTTTGACGGGACTCGCCATGACTCGAATTTGGCGCGACAACCGCAGTTCCCAAGTAGAGTTAGATGCTGACGAGGGGGCGATTAGAGTAGCGGGAAGGCGTGGCTACAACGAAGCGGAAGCGGCCGGACATTTGCTTGGGGCGATCGAGGCTGTGGCGCAGATTGAGGGGCGCAGTTTGGATTTTAATGAGTTGATTCGGTGTCAGAATTTAAAGGCGATATCGGGTATTTCGGCCGTGGGCGTGCCCGATAGTGTCAGGCAAGATTGACAAAAACGTAAATATAATCAAGACGGAAACCGATAAAATCCACAACTATGCTAATCCTGCAAAAACTGGAAAACCTGCGCGATACTCTACCTATAGAAGGAGCTGTACGAATTGAATTAGTGGAAGGCCTACCAATTTTTAAAGCCTACACTGCTGTCCAAAATAGCATCCAAGAATTGTGGGAAAAACAACAAACTTTGCCTCTAAATCCTGACGAAGAACAAGAACTCAATCTTTACGAAGAAATCGACGATTACCTCAGTTTTGTCAATCGGACTGTCCGCAATCTTTTCTTGGGCCAGATTCAGCCTACTGTGTAGAAATGTCCGCTCGCCGTCAAATCCCTGCTATAAAACGACATCCACCTGCTGGCGATTTAATTCAATCAGAAAGTTGAGCATACTGAGAGTTACTAAAAGTTTGATCGGCTACCTCTGCCACAAAATTTGTACTGAAATGAAAGATCGATCCCTGCAGAAAGCTTCGCTAACGCACTTATTTTAATTATTTTAATCGCAAGTGCGATGACCAATCTATCCCCCTATGACTCCTCCTCATCTACTCGCCGACTGAGATAATCCGGCAAGTCATCAAAACATACCCCCACCAAACGGCAAAAATCCCTCATTTGCCGAACAGTCATCGTAGGTTCGTCTCCCTTTTCCCATCGCCGCACCGACGAAGCCGACACCCCCATCCGCACAGCCAACTCTTCTTGGCTCAAGTTAGCATCCTCCCGCAGTCTCCGAAAAGGCAACTCATTTTCTGGTTGCCGTTGACGTTGCCTTTTTTTTACCATATTATTATAACAGATTAATTTAAGCGCTTAAATTAAGCGCTTAACTAGCTTGTGATAGGCACAGCCATAGCCAGAACAGACTGCACTAAAAATAAAAGGTGCAATTCTGTCACATTCCTATGGGCAAACATACCCAATTTAGAATACAGCCATGAACACCCCAGAAACTCCGAATGCCTGGATTATTTACCGACTGCTGCCCAACTTTCAGCGCTTACCCGTCGCGCAATTTCGCAGCCGCAGCGAAGCTGAATCTTCCCTGAAAGTCATCCGGCAAATGCTACCCAATAAGTAGTTGGACAGAATTAATTACACAAAATAGAATCTGAAATTCTCTTCCTGTGAGCCTTACAAAATTATATCTGTGTAAATATTTCTGTCCATGTACTTACCGAATTAATACTTGCTTTCGAGGTTGGGCCTGACAATCCAACTACCGAACTCAATCAGCCCCCTGCTAAAGAACAAAACTTGCAAACTTCAGTTAACCAAGAACTCTTGAAACTTTTCATTATCAGTTCTCGTCCTGTTGTTTCCCGTGTCATTCATTCTTTTCACCGCGATAATTTTGCCTGCGTTTCTGACTGGAGTCCGCTTGTCCCAACTCAAAATCCAGGTGAAGTGATGAGCGTCTTAATTAAACATTTGGCTGCTGACTCTTAGTGACGGTCTAGTTCCCGCCTTGGTAGGGGCAATCCCTGCGCGATCGCCCCTTACCTATGAGCTAGAACAATGATAAACTTGATATTCATACCCATGCACCGCAGGCAACTCGCGCGATTCAACCTGACACTTTTGTGCTTCTAGATTGACAGGTGCGCGAAAATTAACCAGCCACAAATCCAGCGGAAGTTCTAATTGACTGAGTGTTTTGTCAAGTGTCCCTGCCACTATTTCCGGCGCATCCCTTCTGTGATTAGCCAAAAGAAACCGCGGAGAATCCAAGGCTTTAACTTCTTCTTTCTTCCTAACATCCGTTACATTCGTGACATCCGCTACAAAATCCTTTGCCGAACTTCTTTCCCATTCCCACCCTATCCCCATCAACTCTCCTATTTCTACATGAGTCTTTTGAGTAGTGGCAATTAACACGGGAACTTTCGATACTTCGCGGATAATCGGAATTAAAAGGTCTGGTTTGTAATATTTGCGATAGCCGAGATTAGAATTTACTGTGACACCGCTAAAAAAACCCATTGCTAAAATTAGCACCACTGCTTTTTTGCCCGGAACTTCGATCGCCCGTAAATTAAACCATTGACTTTTTGCTGTAGGTGTGTTAAAAATAACCGCCAAGGTGGCTCCTAACAGCAATATTACTCCCGGAAAGTAGACGAAATTGTATCGTGCGCCGCGAGTGAGGTCAATGCCGAGAATATATGCAAAGCTGAAAAATAGGAAAATTGCTCCTAGCACAAATCCGCCGAAAATAACAGTACCTAAACGAGTATCGGGCCGTTTTAAGGAATTTTTAACAGCGCTAAACAGGATGGGCAGCACCAATATAAAAAATATTGTCATTAGGATCGCCGATGCAACTACTACTGCCAAATTGGGCGATTCCACCGGCAGCAGAGACATGACAGTGATCCATCCAGCTAAAGCTTGAAAAATCGGCGCGATCCAATCTAAAAATGTGCGATCGCCACTGACAATCCAATTAGTTAATTCGCTGCCGTATTTATTCGACAAAAATACCGGCAGCCAAACTAAACCGCCAGCCAAAGTGCCGATCGCTACTGCGAAAAACCGCCAGAGGATTTGAAATTGCCAAATATTAGGCTGCTGGCTGTTGTCAATTGGCAACTTTCCATGAAACTGCTGCCAGATTACAGCAATTAATGCTATTGCTTCCGCACACAAAGCCAGTGTAAAAAAATAGTGAGCGGCAATTCCAAAACAATTAACAACTACCCAAAGTAGCACCACCCAAATAGGCAGAGGAGCGCGCTGTTGCAGCTTTTTTGCAGCTAATGTGAGGCAAAAAAGAGAGGCAATCACTAATAATATTCCTAAAGTGTAATGGCGAGCTTCTTGAGCGAGATAAATGCCGTAGGGAGAAACTGCCATCATCGCAGCAGCACATTGACCGACTAAACGCGAATTAAAAGCAAACTTGCCCAAAAAGTAGATAGCGGGAACTGAAATCACGCCCAATAATGCAGGAAGAGCTCGCCCTATCCAAACTATACTATCCTCGGTCGGCCCAAACAGTCGCATCCACCAATGAGCGAGCATAAAATATACTGGTGGATGGTTGCTTTCTAGCAGCAAATTGCGGAGCACGTCGGCGGTGTCAGCATCGGGGCGCAATTGTAGCGGTTGTAATAATGTAGAAAGGTCGATCGCGCGATCGATCGGCACCCCTCGAAAACTGTTGCCCAAGCTAAAAACTAGAGTAGAAAACTCATCTGTCCACAGCGGTTTCGAGTCCAAATTGGCAAAGCGCAAAATAAAGGCGATCGCCGTCCACAGAAATAGCAACAACAGTTGTTTGTTCTTAATCATTAATTCATTCATCTCAAGGCAGTTGGCAGTTGGCTGTTGTCAGTTGTCAGTTGGGAGTTTTTAGTTGTCAGTGCCAATAACTACTAACAACTAACGAATAGCCAAACTAACAACTATTTTTGAACGTCCGTCACCCGCCAACTCAGCTTCATATTGATCCAGAAGTTCCACAGAGTCACAGTTGCGATCGCAATCAACTTAGCCAAATATTCGTTTACCTTAAAAACATTAAACAGCACATTCACCAGCAGCACATTCATAATCAAGCCAATCAAACAAATCACATTAAATTTCAACAGCCGTTTCAAGCGCTGGCGCTTTCCAGGCTGCCGCTTAGAAATATCACCAAAAGTCCACAAATCGTTCCACAAAAAATTATTGATAATTGCCACTTCAGCAGAAAAGATTGCACTGCGAGTCAGCCCCAAACCGAGGACAGTCCGCAGCAGGTAAAAAACTCCCATATCCACAAAAACGCCGCTGAAACCAACCACGCCAAACCGCAGGAATCGACCCATCGGCCAGCGGGCAAACCGCAACCGAAGCAAATGTCGCAAATACTCAATATACTGTTTCCAGGTAACTTTGCTCTCCCCTTCTTGCCGCTCCTGAAACACGTAACCAACTTCTCCAATCCAGCGGATGTCGCCCCTGCCGAGCACTTCAATCAATATTTTGTAACCAGCAGGATTCATGGTTTTGCCGGCTATGCAAGTGCGGCGCACCATAAAATAGCCACTCATCGGATCGGAAACTCGGCCCACCACTCCCGGCAGGATCACCAACCCCACGGTTTGAGCGCCTCGCGATAAAAATCGCCTGACAACGCTCCAGTCGCTCACCCCGCCCTCGCCCACGTGACGACTGGCAGCAGCTAAATCTGCTCCCCGCTGAATTTCTGCTAAAAGCTGCAATAGCGTCTCCGGGGGATGCTGCAAGTCGGCATCGATGACGCCCAAAACCTCCCCCCGAGCTGCCTGCCACCCGCGAATCACCGCTGTAGAAAGTCCCCGCTCCTCTTCCCGACGCATCACCCGCAATTGCGGATATTCCGGTGTCAGGGACAGGGCGACTTCCCAGGTGCGATCGGGGCTGTTGTCATCGACTACAATTAATTCGTAGTTGCCAGGAATACTGCCATCAAGCAAGTGGCTCAATTTTTCCACAATACTCTTGACATTCTTGCACTCGTTGTAGGTGGGAATGACGAGGGAAAAATAAATTGGCGGTGTGTCGGCCTCTGTAAAATTTGAATTGAAAGTCTCTATAGCAGGAATTCGCAAAAGCCCAGACGGCACTGGCAAGAGGTGATTTGCTTGGTTGAGGCCCATAATTTCATTTAGCAAAAAATAAAGGATGGTTTTGTAAGACTTGAGATTGTAAAATATCGTTCCTCCATAATTGATTCGTTAAAATATAAAAACGCCTTAATTCTAGTCAGTAATTCTGTAATTGAGTTAAAAATAAAACTGTGGATGCAATTCTCGATCGAGCTTTACAAGGTTATAACATCTCTGCTGCAGAAGCCTTGGTACTTTTGCAGCAAACAGAGCCAGATGCGCGAGCTTCTATTCAAACAACCGCTGACTTGCTCCGCCGCCGACAATCAGGGGATACTGTCACCTACGTTATCAATCGAAATATTAACTTTACTAACATTTGTGAGCAGCATTGCAGTTTTTGTGCATTTCGCCGCGACGAGGGAGATGAGGGCGCTTTTTGGTTAGATGCAGCTCAAATTCAGGAAAAGGCAACTGATGCAGTGCAGCGGGGTGCGACGGAAATTTGTATGCAGGGCGGCTTAAATATTCAAGCTAAGCTCAACGGCGCATCTTTGCCTTATTATCTGCAATTGGTGAAAACCATTAAGGATAAGTTTCCTCAGTTGCACTTGCACGCTTTTTCGCCGCAAGAAATAGAGTTTATTGCCAGACAAGATAATCTTAGTTTCAGCTATGTAATTTCGGCTTTGCGGGATGCAGGAGTCGGTTCGATGCCGGGAACCGCAGCGGAAGTTCTCGACGATTCTGTGCGACGGGTGATTTGCCCGGAAAAACTAAATTCGGCAACTTGGCTGGAAATTGTGGGAACTGCTCACAGTCTGGGTTTGCCGACAACGAGTACGATGCTTTGCGGGCATATTGAGACGGCCCAACAGCAGGTTTTGCATTTAGAAAAAGTACGATCGCTCCAACAAACTGCGATCGACCAAAACTATGGGGCACGCATTACAGAATTTATTTTACTACCATTTGTCGGACAGCAAGCACCGGCTCCTTTGCGGAGTCGAGTCGGGCGCGACCAACCAGTTTTAGCAGATACATTGTTACTCACCGCTGTATCGAGAATCTTCTTGGGAAATTTGATTTCCAATCACCAACCTAGTTGGGTAAAATTAGGTTTAGATGGAGCTACTGAAGCGCTGAAATGGGGCTGCAACGACATCGGCGGTACGTTGATGGAAGAGCATATTACAACGATGGCCGGTGCGGTTGGCGGCAGTTGTCAATCTGTCGAAGATTTGCAAAATGCGATTCGTTCTTTGGGGCGGAGTTATCAGCAAAGAGATACAATTTATCGACCTTTAGGGGTTGACAATTTGGCAGTAAGTGTGTGATCTTTTGGATGCGAAGTCCGAAGTGCGTAACGTCTGCTACGAGTTTAGCCGATCGCACTTTCCAATTCTTCTAGCGCTTGCAAATTTCCAACCTGCCAAGCACGTTCCACTGTAGCCGGAATCAGTTGGGCCAGCGCAATTTCTGGAAAATTCCGACTAATATCCGATTCTACATACTCTCCATCTTGCAGCAAATAAATGCGAAGTCGGCCGCTGTCGTAAACCCAGACTTCTGGAACTCCAATAATTTTATAGGCATCGATCTTAGTTTTAGAAGTAACATCCGTCTCAATTGCCAAATCCGGCGGCGGATCATCCGGTAAAAGTCGGCGGCGGCCAATCATCCGCTGATAATTGAGAATATAAAAGCAAGCATCAGGTTCAACTCCTGCTGCACCTTCCCGTTTGAAAGTAGTAGAACCAAAAGGTTCATATCTTCTGCCCGCTGACTTGAGTAAAATTTTTACAATATCGGAAATTAAATCTTTCGGAATTTCCCGATCTAGTAAGGGAACCATAATTTCTAAGGTACTGTTGCTGTAGGCAATTCTGGTTCTTCGTTTTTCCCCTAATTCCTCCAAAATCGACTCTAATTCCAGCCAACCTACATTTGGAATAGTTACGACACTACCGGGAGTAAGCTCGATCTGGCTAACAGGTTTGAGCACGGGCGTGATAACAATCATAAGCTGAATTGCGAGCTAGTTGTTAAGTTTGTGCCAAGGGGAGGCAGGATGCCTACCCCACAAGAGTTTTTGGATATATCTGTTGAGTTTAGCACGGCAACGAGAAGAGATTTGCGATCGCACTTTTGAGTCAATTCTAGAAACATCGATCGCACATTTATGACTTCATTGCAGCCGGATTAATTTGACTAACAGACTCATGATTTCTCCCTGTTCCGGTGTAATAATGATGCGATTGTCGGGAATGGCGATCGGATGAGTCCAACGAACAGCTTCCTCGTAGCGCAAGGCGTGCAGTTGGTGGATAGTTCGGCGTACCCCCAGCGGCGAACCGATGATGACGTGACGGACTGCTTCGCGATCGGCCTCCAAGGTTTGGTTGTTTAAAACATTGGGCGATGTTTGGTTCGATGATGAATCTTGCAACATAGCTTTGACCAATAATTTTGGATAGGTTTGATGCTTTGTAACGGTAAAACCGCGTACAATAACAAGTTGAAGAAAAGACAGCAATTCCCCTACAGCACAAGTGGCTTAGCTGGTGCTGTCTAATCTCTAGTGCTATAAGCGTAAATCAAATAACGGTATGCGTCAAGATATTTGCTAAAAGCGTAAATATATTTAACATAAAGTAACAAATAGCCTATGGAAATCTCAGAAAGAGCCGAGCGATCGCCCCTAATGCGACTGAGAGTTCAGCGGTTTTTGACTCAAAAGCAGCTAGCAGAAGCACTTGGAGTCACGGAAGCGACGGTAAGGAACTGGGAATCGGGGCGATCGGTACCGAAGCTAACGCCTGTTCAATACAAGAAGTTGTTAAAGATTTTGCAAATTACTTCCGATGAATTACCAGACCAATTTGGTTTTCCCAGCGAGGGCGATCGATAGAATATTAAGAGTGGCAAATAATAATGATACTGTTTACCTTCTCAGCCAATTAAAAATGTGGTGGTTCATCAAAATGACAACTCTGACCGTAGAAATTCTTTGTTCTGAGGCGGCAATATTTTCAGCAGCCGAGTCTCAACACCCGGAACCTCTGCTTTACGGAATCACAGACGGAAAGGCTGTTGGAACATATTTGGAGCAAAAGTTCAGACTCTATCTCAAGCAGCAATATGAATTTATAGATGGCAATTCAGCAAGCGGCATCGATTTCCCAGGGATATTGGTTGACGTGAAGGTAACAAGTGTTAGGCAACCGCAGTCGTCATGTCCTTTCAAATCTGCAAGGCAAAAGATTTTTGGGCTGGGATATTCATTGATTATCTTTGTTTACGAAAAGACAGACAACAGTACCATCCGAACTGCAACGCTGAATATTTTGCATACAATTTACGTTAGTGCCGAAAGAACAGCAGATTTTCAAATGACCCGTGGAATTCGCTATATTTTAGATAACGAAGGCAATAAAGATGATTTGCTTGCTTTCATGTTTGACAAAAATCTACCTGTTGACGAAATTGAAGCAGGTAACATTGCAGACGAAATACTGAGAAACCCACCCTTGCAAGGTTTTTTGACCATTTCTAATGCGTTGCAATGGCGACTTCAGTATGGAAGGGTCATTGAGCGTGCCGGACAACAGGAAGGTGTTATCGCAGTTTATAAATCTAACCAATGAGTTCTAACAATCGCAAAACCCAACTAGAATACGGCGATTTTCAGACACCGCCGGCATTAGCCGAGATGGTATGTCAAAAATTAGTAGAACTTAATGTCAATCCTGGCACCATAATTGAGCCGACGTGCGGTATCGGTAATTTTATTCAAGCTGCTGTACGTTCGTTTCCATCCGCAGCCAAAATTATCGGGGTTGAAATAAATCAAAATTACTTAAAAGAAGTCCGACTAAATAAGCAATTATTTCCGGATGAGAGATGCGATATTTGGCACGGAGATTTCTTTGATTTTGATTGGAAATCATTAGTCGATCGGTGTAGCACTCGACTGCTTGTACTCGGCAACTTTCCGTGGGTGACCAACTCGCAACAAGGAACTATTGGTAGCGAAAATTTACCTAAAAAAAACAATTTTCAAAATCACAGTGGCTTAGATGCTCTCACAGGTAAGAGTAACTTCGATATCTCAGAATGGATGCTGATTCAGGCGGTGCAATGGCTGCAAAAGCGCGATGCCGATCTAGCGATGCTTTGCAAGACTTCGACTGCTAGAAAGTTATTGAATTACCTTCACTCTCAAAAACTCAATCTCGCTGACTGTGCAACTTACAAAATAGATGCTAAAAAATATTTTGATGCAAATGTTGATGCTTGTTTGTTAGTCTGCAAATTTGATGCTCATTCGCGCAACTACTTCTGCGATGTATTTAGCAGTTTAGAAACTTCAGACTGTCACCGAATTGGATATCACAACAATCTCTTGGTTAAAGATATAAATTCTTTCAGTAAAGTGAGTAATTTATATGCTGTGAATTCAGGGACAAAATGGCGATCTGGTGTAAAGCACGACTGTTCTAACGTGATGGAGTTTCGCAAAATAGACAATTATTTTGTAAATACATTCGGAGAAGTTGTCGATATTGAGGACACTTATCTGTTTCCGCTAATCAAAGGCTCTGGTGTTGCTCAAAATCGAATTAATGCTACCGATCGATATATGCTCATTACTCAAAAATTTATCGGGGAGTCAACTGAAAATATCAAAAAAATAGCTCCTAAAACCGGGCGCTATCTGGAGGATTGCGGGCAATATTTAGATAATCGAAAAAGCAAAATTTATCAAAATAACCCTCGATTTTCGATTTTTGGAGTTGGCGATTATACCTTCAAACTTTGGAAAATTGCGATTTGCGGGCTTTATAAAAAACTGGATTTTAGGTTGATCGGTGAAATAGCTGATAAACCTGTGGTTTTTGATGATACTGTTTACTTTCTAGGCTTTGACGACGAGGGAGTTGCGCGTCAAACTTTTGAGCTTTTGAATTCACCGGCGGCGATTAACTTTTATTCAGCGATCATATTTTGGGATGAAAAGCGCCCGATTAAATCCAGTATTTTAAATTGTCTGAATCTGGCACTACTGGCAGATTGGGAGTTTGTAACCGCAGATGCACGCAGATAAACGCAGATGGATAGAGATATAATTTATATTATCAGTAATTCTGAAAACCTATAACTATAACTTTACCCAAGCTCGTAAACTTCGAGGAATTTGTGGAGTGGCTGCCTGAAAATTCGGGAGTAGGCTGATTATAACTCACATTTTTCAGCATTTGCATGAACAGGCAAGATGCCTGTTCCAGAAGAGATCAATTTTCTTGGGGGGTGGGCCGAATATCCCGGCCCAAAAAGATTTATCTCTCGCGCTTTTAAACCTTAAACTTCTCCACAATCCGTCTCATCGCTTCCTCCACATTCTCCCGACTGTTAAACGCCGAAATGCGGAAATAACCCTCACCCGCCGCACCAAAACCAGAACCCGGAGTTCCCACCACATTGCAAGTTTCCAGCAACTTCTGAAAGAAATCCCAACTCGACAAACCGTGAGGCGTTTTCACCCACACATAAGGTGCATTTTCGCCACCAAAAACCTGGATTCCCGCCGCTGTCAATTTCTCGCGAATAATCGCAGCATTTTCCATGTAAAAATTGACTAATGCCTTAATCTGTGCCTTGCCAGCCTCTGAATAAACCGCCTCAGCACCGCGCTGCACGATGTAAGAAACGCCGTTAAATTTAGTAGATTGGCGGCGGTTCCACAACTTCCAAATTTCGACATCGGAACCATCTGCTGCTTTTCCAGTCAAAGTCTTCGGTACAACTGTTAACGCACAGCGAGTACCCGTAAAACCAGCATTTTTGGAAAAAGAACGAAATTCGATCGCACAATCCCGCGCTCCTTCAATTTCGTAGATAGAATGCGGTAAACTCGGATCGGTAATATACGCTTCGTAAGCCGCATCGAAGAAAATAATTGAACCGTTAGCTTTAGCATAATTTACCCAAGCTTGCAAGTGTTCCTTCGTTGCAGTTGCCCCGGTCGGGTTATTCGGAAAACACAAGTAAATTAAATCGACTTTTTTGTCAGTGGGAATTTCCGCAGTAAAATTGTTTTCCGCTGTAATTGGCAGGTAAACTAAGCCGCCGTATTCGCCATTTTCGTTGGCATCTCCCGTGTGTCCGGCCATCACGTTAGTGTCTACATACACGGGATAAACTGGATCTGTAACTGCGATCGTGTTATTGTTGCCAAAGATATCGAGAATATTGCCGCAATCGCACTTAGAACCATCAGAAATAAAGATTTCCGAAGCATCAACATCGCATCCCCGCGACTTAAAATCGTGCTCGGCAATTTTCTCCCGCAGCCACTCATAACCTTGTTCCGGGCCGTATCCTTTAAAGGTATCCCGCGAGCCCATATCTTCCACCGCCTTCACCATCGCTTGGCGGCAAGCTTCCGGTAGCGGTTCAGTCACGTCGCCAATCCCCAGCCGGATGATAGGCGCTTCGGGATTCGCCTCCGCATAGGCTTTCACCCTGCGCCCAATTTCGGGAAACAGGTAGCCGGCTTTGAGTTTGAGGTAGTTGTCGTTGATAGTTGCCATAGTTCGATCGCTACAAATGTCGTAGAATAGCTTACTCCCAATTGTCTCTCTCAAGCAGCAGCAAGTTCGGCAACGAGCAATGTACGGGATTTAAGGGATGTGACGGATGGATGTTCGGGGAAGAGAAAGATTTTCCCGACTCGGACACTCAAACACTTCGATACTCCGCCATCACAGCCAATCTGCCTAGTTGCTGACCAGCCATTGACCAAAAAATCAAATCACCTTGTATAATCAGAATAGTGTGCAGCGCAGAAACAATTATGGACGAGATCGAGTACGCCAAACTCTATCAAGAACTGGCGGCAATTCTGAATGAGTTTAATTTAGGTTGGGTAGTTCAACAAGTAGCAGATACTGTCGAGATAGGCAAAGTAATTGAAGAGCGATCGCTCAAAAGAAAAACACCCCTCCTCAAGATAGAAGATTATACCGCAAAAGAACAACTTTTGCTGTTAATTGATGCTGTCGAACAAGCGACGGTCAACACTTCCGAAATGGAAGACGAAATTGCTTATTTCTTGAAAGTAGAATCAGAAACCTCTCCCCTCGGCACAAAAATTACCTTTGCCAATTCAGGTGCCGAAACTGCCAAAACAATTGAGTTTACCTCCAGCGTCACAGCCCCCCGCCACAAACAGGCGATCGCCCTCAAGCACTTGCTGGAAAAACTGCCCTCCGGGCCCAGCAACTACGCCATAAATTCCGAAATTAAAAGCAAATTAAAAAGCTCGATCGATCCCGAGTTTAATACAGCAGCAGAACAATCCAGAATTTTTGACACTTACCTATTCACTATTCTGCTAAAAGCAGTTGCTAATGAAGGCGGTACTATTTATTACAACAATGTTTTAGACGACGAAACACCGAAATATTTAACATTTAGAAAAACAGCGGGAAAAATTCACGGCACTGCACATCCATACACTCATGCTGTTGTGGAATTTCCCGAAAAACCACCCCTAGAAGTTCACCTAGGAGTAAAAATCCAAGGTAGAGCCGGAGTTCTGCACAACTGCAACGTGTTAATTTTGTACCAAAAAGAAGCAAATATCTGTCGCTTGCTCAACCGCGAACCCCGGCACTCGCAGGTAATTTTAGCAGTAAAATCCGAACACAGCACCTCAGAACTTAAACTAGAAATGGCTGGTGCTTTTATCGGCTTAGCGTCAGATATTCGCTACGAAGGCGGCAGCTATTTCATTTCTAACAGTTACTCCCAATCCGTAGCAAAGCTGCTAACTACCGCTCGCAAAAAATGGGAACTAAACATTTTTCCGAGAGCCACAAACGATGTCCACCGGCTGATGTACTCGTTTCAAACTATCTTTAAAGACTTTAAGGCCAGAAACTAACATCAGGGAATGGGAAATTGGGGATCGGGCTTAAAAGCATCGCGCATCGGGAATTGGGCATCGGGAGTAGTTAATGTAGGGCTTATGCGTAAATTCCAAAGAAACCAGGTTTTTTACCAGGATTCAACGCTCAAATCCAGTATTTAGTAAAAAAAGGGTTTCTGCGTCTAGGACTATAGTGGTTAGTGGTTACTGGTTAGTAGTTTTTCTAATAACAAATAAAAAACAACAACTTACCAATGCCCCATGCCCCATGCCCAATCCCCCATGCCCAATCGCCAATATAATTTATGATGTTGCGAGCACCCGAACCTTACGAATAATGTTTAAGAAAGATAAATCTTCCCTGCTGTTTACGATCGGAGCCGCCACACTTCTGATCGGTTTAGGCTTTGTCACCTACTACCTCATCCTCTCCCGTGGGCCAGCCAAAGATTTGCCGGCGGGGGCAACCGTTGTCCCGCAAGATACGATGATGGCCCTATCCATCAGCACCGATCAATCGCAGTGGAATAGACTGCGAGAGTTTGGCACGCCCGAGTCAAAAGCTTCGTTTGAGAGGTTTTTAAGCGAAATGCGCGATCGCCTCCTCACAAGCAACGGCTACGCCTACCAGCAAGACATTCAACCCTGGGTGGGTAACACAGCAATGGTGGCTTTTCTCCGCAACAAAATAGCTATACCAGCCCCCCCGCCCCCACCCAATACGCCCCCATCTCCGCCAATTCAACAGTCAGTGGCAATTATCCTGCCAATTGCCAACCCGCTCAAAGCCAAAGAATTATTAACAAAACCCAGGCCTCTCAGCCAAGGAAAAATAGTTGAGCGTAATTATAAAGGCGTGCAAGTCACAGAAACTCAAGGCGTACCCGATCGCAATTTTTCCGTCGCGGTATTGGGCACCAACTATCTAGCAGTCACCACAGATCCTAGCGCTACAGACAGAATAATCGACACCTACAAAGGCGAACCATCCCTAGCAAAAACCCCTGGTTATGCAGACGCCATAGACAAAATAAAAAGTCCGGGCGCCTTCGCTCAAATCTACGTCAATATGCCCGTTGCTGCCGCCTATGCTGCCGCCAACTCAGCCCGTGAAATTTCGCCAGAAAACCTCGAAAAACTGCAACAAAATCAGGGATTTGCCACCACAGCGACGCTGGAAGCAGAAGGAATTGGATTCAAATCAGTCTCTTGGTTAAAACCAGATTCTACCAGAAGGATAGCAGTAGAAAACAATGCTCTAAAAATGGTTAACCGCCTGCCAAGCAATACAATAATGATGGTATCCGGTGGCAACTTGCAGCGTTTGTGGCAAGACTACGTAGTGGGAGCCGAGGCAAACCCGATTTCCCCGATTAATCCCCAAGTTTTACGCACAGGTTTAAAATCCACTACCGGCATGGATTTAGATAAAGACTTGATGAACTGGATGGCGGGAGAATTTTCTCTATCATTAATACCAGCGCCCGCCCAGAATCCCAGAGACAAATTTGCTGCCGGATTTGTATTTATGGTGGAAACAAACAACCGGGGCGCTGCCAACAAATCCCTGAAACAGCTTGATGAAACGATGAAAATGAAAGGGTTTAGAGTTGAGGAAATTCAAGTCGGCGGCAAACCTGCGACAAAATGGACATCGCCGTTTGGAGGGATTACGGTAACTCGCGGTTGGATGAACGATGTAGCGTTTATGACAGTAGGAGCTCCCGTGGTTGATGCGATCGTTCCGGAACCGAAAAGTCCGCTTTTAAGCAGCGAACTGTTCCAGAAAACTGTACGATCGCAACTTAAACCCCACAACGGCAATTTCTTCATCGACATCGAGAGTGCGTTTAACCCGAAAAACCTAGCTTTGCCGGAGTTTCCTCCCAACCAAAAAATGTGGATAGACGCCACGCGGTCGATCGGCGTTACAGCGGCCGTCATTGGCGATCGTACCACCCGTTACGACGCTTTTGTCGGCCTCAAAAAATCCAACCAATCCACTCCTTCACCGGGCCTTGCTTCACCGCGCCCTGCTTCACCGCGCCCTGCTTCACCCAGTCCATCGCCCACCGTCCAAACTTCTCCCAACTAACTCTTAAATCATTCAAAAAATCCGCCTGGACACCCCATTAAACAGCAACAGGGCGACAGATTAAAACCGAAAGGCAGCCGCCAGAAGGAACAAGGAAGAAGCAAGGACAGGACTTACGGATACAGACTAAAGAAACCGGGTTTTTTTATCGTTTCTGCAGGCTGCAACGAATTATTTTCGTTAACAAACCCGGTTTCTATGCAGCTTCGCGTCCACGACTACCAAAGAAACCGAGTTTTTTAAGCCTGGGGCTGCAACGAAGTGTTTTCGTAAAAAAACAGGGTTTCTGCGTCCAGGAATGAAGAAGCAATCGACCGTTTCTGACGCACCCTACACTTTAGGTACGCGTTGCGTCTTGGACTTCTTATTTTTGTCAGCATTTTAAGGGTCGGCAATTGTAGAGCCGGCTTTTTTTGTTCTTTTTTATAAAAGGAAAGGAAAAATTTTTTACGTGGATTTTTCCCGGTCAGTTCTGGGCGCAGAAGCCGATTTTTTAAACAGCCATACTTCCTTCAAACTCTCACTAATGTAAAAAAAAACGGTTTTTAGGGGTCGGAGTGCGTCTAGGAAAGCCAGCTTTTTTATATGTCATCCGGAAGATACAGCTTCTAGGCATTGCGAGTTATATTTAGATTGTGGAGAAGATACGCTCGGGGAATTGCAAATGCAGAGGCAAATTTTACAGGGAAATTTTCCTCAGTGAGTCGGGAACGCACTTGCAGTCCGAAACCCGCTAGCTTCATAAATATACAGCCTTTAACTCCAATTTTTCAGAGAAACTAGGTTTATTTACCTAATTTCTGTGTATATATTTTACCCATTAAAAACCTATGGAAACCGCCAAAAATATTCAAATAAAGGCTAAATTCCTGTCGAAAAAAAGAATAAGCAAACTGGCAGTTTCTCTGCCAATTATCTTAATAAATCTTTACTTTTTGCAAGCAAAAGCCGAAGGTCAAACCATTGTTCCAGCGGCAGAAGGAACGAACACAACAGTCACTCCCGCACCCCAAAATGGAACTCCTGGGCAGCCAACTCGCTTCGACATTGAAGGCGGACAATTATCGAGCGATAAACAAAATCTTTTCCACAGCTTTACAGAATTCGGCTTGTCGGAAAATCAGATTGCCAACTTTATATCAAACCCCAACATTCGCAACATTTTAGCGGGCATAGGCGGCGGAAACCCGTCGATTATTAACGGCTTAATTCAAGTAACCGGCGGCAATTCTAACTTGTTTCTGATGAATCCATCCGGCATCATATTTGGCAACAGTGCCAGCTTAAACGTGCCGGCTTCTTTCACAGCAACCACCGCCACCGCTATTGGATTTGGTTCTAACTCGTTTAACGCTGTCGGTAGTAGCACTTACACATCTCTGACAGGCGCGCCCAATTCCTTTTCTTTTGGGGCCGATCAGGCAGGGGCAATTATCAGCACGGCAGACTTAGCAGTCAAGTCAGGACAGAACTTAACTTTGCTCGGCGGTACCGTTGTCAGCACAGGCAGCCTTTCTGCCCCAGACGGTCAAATTACCGTAGCATCAGTCTCCGGGACAAATTTAGTGCGCGTCAGCCAGCGAGGCAATTTGCTGAGTTTGGAAATCGAGCCGCCCTCAGCGACGAGCACCACAGAAAGATCCAGCACAGCTTCGACATTCTCGATCGCATCCTTGCCCGAACTGCTCACAGGCATCGGTGAAACAAACGCTACAGGCATCAGCGTCAATGCCAGCGGTGAAGTGGTACTCACGGCCTCTAACCGAGCAATAGCTGCAGGGGACGTGGCACTAAAAGATGCAAACGCTCAGGCGATCGAAATTCAAGCAGCCAACAGCATTGTAGTCAGCGGAAACCTGACAAGTTCCCAAGGTGGCCCAATCGCCCTAGAAGCTAGTGGAGACATTAGCACTGCCGATCTCGACTCCCACTCTGACACCACCGCAGGCGGTAACATCACCGTCACCAGCCGTACAGGAAAAGTAGAAACAGGCAATATCAACGCAAGCTCGATCGACAAAACCAGCAACGCCGGAAACGTTATTATTGCAGCACCCTCAAGCAGCATTCAAACAGGGTTCATAGACGCCAACTCCGAAGAAAAACAAGGAGGCGCAGTCACTCTCAACGCCCGCGACGACATCGAAGTAACCCATATCAACACCGAAGGCCGAACAGGCGGAGGAGAGATTGACATTACAGCCGGCGGTAATTTCCGAGCTACAGGCACTTTCACAAACGAAAACAACTGCTTGTCGCAAGCTTGCAGCATTTCCGCATCCACGACTGGTAGCGCCAATGGTGGAGATATCACCATTCGCCACGGCGGGGAAGCCTCGAACACTCTTTTCAGTATCGGGCCCGACTATAACAAACTCAACGGTACTGCTGGCAGCATTGCCACTGGGGGTCCAAAGAAGGAAAATGTGATTACACAGGGAAGTTATTTCAGCCCCGACCCTCAGATAGTACAGCCGACCCAAATTAACATTACGGCTTCTTCAGTATCGCCAGCACCAACACCAGCACCAACACCAGCACCGGAACCAGCACCAACACCAGCACCGGAACCAGCGCCAGCACCCACACCCGCGCCAACACCAGCACCCGCACCAACACCAGCGCCCGCACCCGCACCAACACCAGCGCCCGCACCAACACCAGCACCAACACCAGCACCAACACCAGCACCAACACCAGCACCAGCACCAACACCAGCACCAACACCAGCACCAACACCAGCACCAACACCAGCACCAACACCAGCACCAACACCCGCACCAACACCAGCACCAACACCAGCACCAACACCAGCACCAACACCCGCACCAGCACCAGCGCCAACACCAGCGCCAACACCCGCACCAGCACCAGCGCCAACACCAGCGCCAACACCCGCACCGGAACCAGCGCCAACACCAGCGCCAACACCCGCACCGGAACCAGCGCCCGCACCTGCACCTTTACAAACACTAACGCCGGAACCAGCACCAGCGCCAGCACCAGCACCGGAACCAGCACCAGCACCAGCGCCAGCACCAGCGCCCGCGCCAGCACCAGCACCAGCGCCAGCACCAGCACCAGCACCAGCACCAGCACCGGAACCAGCGCCAGCACCCGCGCCAGCACCAGCACAAACATTAACGCCGACGCCAGCGCCGGTCTCAAATTTGCCACCAGCACCAACAATTACTCAAAATCCAGCGCCGGTCTCAAATTTGCCACCAGCACCAACAATTACTCAAAATCCAGCGCCGGTCTCAAATTTGCCACCAGCACCAACAATTACTCAAAATCCAGCGCCGGTCTCAAATTTGCCACCAGCACCAACAATTACTCAAAATCCAGCGCCGGTCTCAAATTTGCCACCAGC
>NZ_JAUBQH010000072.1:0-28845 GCF_036701145.1 Microcoleus sp. Pol17C6 | reverse complement strand
TTTTGAGCTAACATTCTCATGAAACTCATGCTCGATCGAACCCTCAATCGATTTATGAATGATTTGCGATCGCTATAGAATAAGAGTGATTGAACCGCAGAGGGCGCAGAGGGCGCAGAGAGAGAAGGAACAGGGCACAAAAAGAGAGGGAAGAGAAAGAGAACTTTATCTGGTTTAATACGAATTGGTATAGACAACGCACTTTTAGTTTATTGCAAAATGGATTCTATTCAACTTACAGGAATTCGCTGTTACGGATATACGGGCTATCTGCCGGAAGAGCAAGTTTTGGGCCAGTGGTTTGAAGTGGATGTTACTCTCTGGCTGGATTTATCGCAAGCTGGAAAAAGTGATGATATTCAACATACTCTTGATTACCGCAGCGCAATTACTCTGATTCAAAAGCTAGTCAAAGACTCGAAATTTTTATTAATCGAACGCCTAGCAGATACTATTGTTCAAGCGCTTTTAGAACTACCGTTAGTCGAAAAAGTTAAACTACAACTCTCGAAACCTGCTGCCCCCATCCCTGATTTTGGGGGTAGAATTACTCTAGAAATTACTAGAAGTCATTAGTTCTTAGTCCTTAGTCCTTAGTCCTTAGTCCTTAGTCATCAGTCTTTAATCTGCATTAGTTTGTCGCTAATGACTGATGACTAATGACTGATGACTATTGATGAATTACCACTTCAGCAAGTTAAATTCTTCCATGTCTACGGTATTGCGGTTGCGATAAATCGCCAAAACAATTGCCAAACCTACGGCAGCCTCAGCCGCCGCTACCGTAACTACAAACACGGTAAATACTTGGCCCTTAATTTGTACAGGGTCGAGATAATTGGAGAAACCCATCAAATTGAGATTGACAGCATTCAGCATCAACTCGATCGACATCAACACGCGCACTGCATTTCTGCTGGTAATCAAACCGTAAATACCAATACAGAAAAGAGCGGCGGCTAATAACAGGAAATACTGGAGTTGCAGTTGCATAAATTTTGCGATTTTGTCTCAATCTAAAGTTACTACAAAACTAACACTATGGTGCGCTTAGCGCACCATAATATTACTTAGATTCGGGCGAAGACACATCTCCGGCAGAAACTAATTCGCGAGGTCTTTCCGGTAAACTCAAAGCGGGTGTTTCGGATAGCTTCTTTGACAGTTCATCCGGGAAGAAATCGCGGCGCGCCAACACAATTGCTCCCACCATGGCCATCAACAAAAACACTGATGCTAACTCGAAAGGCAGCAAAAAGTCGGTGAAGAAATGTTTGGCGATAGTGACGATCGAACTTTCGGCAGGTGCTCCCGTCGTCGCGACAATAGCCCAAGGAGTAGACACCACCATCGTACCCAACAGTGCAAACAAGCCTACGCAAACTACTGCTGTTGCTATTTGACGCACCCAAGCGTTGGGAATTGTGCGGAAATCTTCTCGCTTGTTTACTAGCATGATGGCAAACAAAATCAAGACGTTAACAGCGCCAACATAAATCAATACCTGCGCTGCTGCTACAAAGTCTGCATTCAGCAACAGGTACAAGCCGGCAATGCTGGTAAATACGCCGCACAGCAAAAATGCCGAGTAAACGATGTTGGAGAACAGCACTACTCCTAATGCTCCTGCAATCATCATTACCGACAGTATTCCAAATGAAACAATTTGAACCCCTTCAGCTAGATTCACAATTTTTTATCCTCAATTATTAGTTTTCTATTGTTCGTTTTTACTCATTAGTTAGCAGTCATTAATAATTGGTTATTTCACTAATGACTGATGACTGCTGACTAATGAGTAATTACTTACTTTTCGATAATTTCCTCTGGACGCAGACCGGCGCGGCGATCGGTGTAGGAAACTTCATGAGGGTCGATCGCACCTTTCGGCAAATAAGCGAATTCCCGCATCGGTGTCACCATCGGATCGTCTGTAACCTTGTAGGGTAAACGTCCGAGGGCCACGTTGTCAAAATTCAATTCGTGACGTTCGTAGGTGGCCAACTCATACTCTTCTGTCATCGACAAACAATTAGTCGGACAATATTCTACGCAGTTGCCGCAGAAGATACACACTCCGAAATCGATACTGTAGTGCTTGAGTTGCTTCTTCTTAGTTTCTTTGTTAAATTCCCAATCCACTACAGGTAAGTTGATCGGACACACCCGAACACATACTTCGCAGGAGATGCACTTGTCAAATTCAAAGTGAATTCGACCCCGGAAACGTTCCGAAGGAATTAGTTTCTCGTAAGGATACTGCACCGTAATCGGCCGCCGTCTCATGTGGTCAAAAGTAACAGATAGCCCTTGACCGATATACTTAGCAGCTTGAAGAGTCTCTTTGGCGTATTCGCCTACTTGATTGAGGAATTTTAGCATGGTGTTCTCTCTCTGTACTTGAGTTTTTGGTGATTGATAATTAATAATAGGTAATTGGTTAACAGCTATTTTTGTTTAGCTGTTGGCCTTTACCTATTATTAATTAACCGCCAAAAGCAAAGGGAAAGGCAAGTTTCAAAGCTGCGGTCAATAGCAAATTAACTAGAGCAACGGGAAGTAAAAACTTCCATCCCAAATCTAGCAATTGGTCGATCCGAACTCGCGGCAGAGTCCAGCGGAGCAGAACTGCCAGAAACAGGAAAAAGTAGGCTTTCAGCATCGTCATTGTAATGCCCAGCAAGCCGGTAATTACCTGCAACCAAGGAGTCGTTTCGCTCAATCCCAGGGCATTTGTCAGCACTTCGACAGGAATCGGGCATTCCCAACCGCCGAGGTACAAAACTGCTACTAGCAGGCAAGAAAGGACGAGGTTAACGTAGGAAGCGATATAGTACAAAGCAAATTTCATGCCTGTGTACTCAGTCTGATATCCTGCTACCAATTCTTCTTCTGCTTCCGGGAGGTCAAAGGGCAAGCGTTCGCATTCTGCTAGTGCTGCAATCCAGAAAATCAGGAAACCTGCGGGTTGCCGCCAGATATTCCAGCCGAGAATGCCGTAGCCGGCTTGCTGGTGTACGATGTCGATCGTACTGAGGCTATTGGACATCATCACGACTGCCAATACTGCCAAAGCTAGGGGAATTTCGTAGCTGAGGGATTGAGCGGCTGCTCTGAGTCCGCCGAGGAGGGCGTATTTGTTGTTTGAAGCATAGCCGGACATCAGCAAGCCGATCGGCTGAATGCTAGACAGGGCAATCCACAGAAATATCGCTGTCCCCATATCGGCGATCAGCATATGCTCTCCGAAGGGCACGATTAAGTAGGAGAGAAAAACTGGAATCACCACAATTACCGGGCCTAGGGTAAATAGCAGCGCGTCAGCTTTCGCCGGTACAATGTCTTCTTTGAATACCAACTTCAGACCGTCAGCAACGGGTGCTAAAACTCCCAGAGGGCCGATGAATTCCGGGCCTACCCGCTGTTGAGCGGCGGCGGAAATTTTCCGTTCCAGCCAGACGCTAGTGAGTACCCCGAAAACGGCAGCGACAATCATCAGCAACATTGGCAGCGGTAGCCAAAGCACTTGGGCGATGTCCGCCGGTAAGCCCAAATTCATGAGGGCTTCTACGAAACTTCCTTGTAAGTCAATTCCTGGGTTCATTTGTCCAGCTTTTGAGCGATCAGCATATAATTTTTCACCCGTCCTTTGTAGGAGTAGGCTTAGAAATCGTGGTCTTTGTAAAGATTTTTAATGCTTTACCGCCTAATAGTATATCGCCCGACAGGCTCCAAGAACGCACAGACAGGGTGAAGTTCTAATTATATGAGCCTGCAGCGTAGCTAATGGATGGGTAATTTATGTATTTTTACTTAGCCGATCGAGCTGATCGATTTTAGATTTTAGGTTTTAGGTTTTAGATTGAATGCCAAACAAAAGGGCCAAGAGTTAACTCTTGGCCCTTTTAATGCTGTAAAGTGGCTTTCAAATGGCTTAAACCATTGATTTTACGCTACTTTTTTTATGGAACTGGGCAGAATCGAACTGCCGTCCAAAGCGGGTATTTACCTTCCGATCGTTCACAGGTTTATCCCCTCTGATCCTCGGGGCGGGAACCATCTTTATCCCAAATGGGGGGATTTTCTAGTGATTGCTTTCCTAGCTAGCCGACTAGAAACGTTTAGCTAGGGCATCCGTTGGGGGTTGTTATGCTACCTTTAACGGAGTGAGGTGGCATACACTCTAAACCGAGCTCAAGAAGTTTTTAGGCTACAGCTACGGCTTTGCGAGCGAAAGGAACGATGTTGTTCGCATTTACTATTTTTTTTGAGCCGATATTAACGAGAGTAGACTCCCTCTCGACCTGCATCACGGAGCAGCTTTCGCCACCCTGTCGAAACCATTACAGCCCCTCGTGTGTTCTTTTATCATAGACAATATTTCGTGTGGCGTCAAGTCAAGGGATTTTAGATTTTGGATTTTGGATTTTCGATTGGGGATTAAAGAAACCGGGTTTTTTGCGGTTTTTGTCGGCTTTAACGAAGTCTTGGAGCAAAAACCCGGTTTCTGACCACCCCTGCGTAATTCCTAATTAATGCAAGTTTTCGTCCCAGACGCCGATGTAAATCCGATCGCGCTCGTTGCGTTCGATCATCCCTTCGAGCGAACCCTTCCTGAACGTAAACCGATTACTCCGGCGCTGCTGCACGTCGCCCAAGCCTTGCAAAATCTCCCGGCTGGCGCCGCCCACCATCCCGTTTAAGGCGGTTCGCACCACCAAATCGTCCACCGACTGGGCAAAAGAACCCTCTGTTTGTACTAGCTCGCCCGAATCGCGATCGTAAATGTAGCCGAGAGTAATCCGATTTGGCAATATTTCATAGAGTGCAGTGCGAGTATTTGGCCAATAGCCCCGCGCTTGAGAGTCAGTCGGTTCTCCCAAGTCGGATAAAATCTGACTTTCCGGCGTACCAACCGCATAGCCAGGGATTGTGGGAGTCTTCTGATAACTGGTTTCCGGTTGTTCGCTGGGTGCGGGCGATCGATCTGGCGGCAACTCTTTGTCAACAAGTTTTTCCGTTGGTGTGGGTTCGACAGCCTCCGGAGAAGGCGCTGGTGTTGGCGCTGGGGCTGGTGTTGGAGTTTCAGCAGCAGGCGCTGGAGTTTCAACAGCGGGCGCTGGAGTTTCAACAGCGGGCGCTGGAGTTTCAGCAGCAGGTGGCGGAGTTTCTCTGGGAGTCGGCGAGAAAGGCGTTGGTGTCGGCGCGGGAATTGGTGCGGGGTTCACGCGCGCGTCTGGATCGGCGGGGGTCGAAGTGCGATCGTCCTGGGCTACCGGTGCGGGTTCCGAAGACGGCCGGTTGAGGAAAACCCTAGCAATCCCGACTAAACCTGCAACAATAAGTGCGATCGCCACGAACCCCAAAATCCACCAAACCTTGCGGTTGCCTTCCCCAGAAGACACCACAGCAGGCGCTGTTCTGGAACCCGCAGGCGACTGAGGCCCGTGTCCCGGAATCACGGCCACCGTCGGCCCGGTGCTCGGCGACGCTGCACCAGGAGGCTGCCCCTGCAGCAGCGACAGCCACTCATCGACGCTAGCAGGGCGATTTTGAGCTTCTACCGTCATCCCCCGCATCACCGCAGAACTGACAGCCGCACTTAGCTGAGGCTGCAAGTCGCGGGGTGAAGGCATCGGTTGGCTGGTGCGTAAAATTGCAGCCACCGGCACCTGTCCTGTGAGCAAAGTATAAAGCGTCGCCGCCAGACCGTAAACATCTGTGGCGGGCGTATATTTTCCTTGGGCGAAATACTGTTCTGGCGGTGCATAGCCGTCGGACACCATATTAGTGTGAGATTGAGTTGCACCCAGAGTAAACTCGCGGGCAATCCCAAAATCGATCAGCACAACTTCTTGGGTGTTTTGGCGTAGGAGAATGTTTTGCGGCTTGATATCTCGGTGCAGCAAACCCTTTTGATGAACAACTTTTAAAGCAGCGCCAATTTGAGTTATGTAGAGAATAGCGAGTTCTTCTGGCAGCGGTCGATTTGGCAGCACGACATCGCCCAAATTCTGACCGGCTATGTAGTCCATCACCATGTAAGGCTGCCCGTCTTCCACAAAGAAATCGCTGACGCGGACAATATTCGGATGAACGCAGGAAGCTAATCGCCTCGCTTCGTCTTGAAACTTGCGATCGAACTCAGCAAAATTGGGTTGCTGTCGCAGAGATTCGTTGAGGGTTTTAATGACTACAGGCTGTCCTAAATAGCGGTGATTTGCCCTGAAGGTTATTCCAAAGCCGCCTCTTCCCAATTCTTGTTCTAGGGTGTACTTTCCACCCTGTAAAGTTTTGCCGATTAGCGCATCCATAGGTTCAGCCGATCGCGTACCAGATAATATGGCTGATTATTGCACGTATGGTCGGCTCTCCTCACCACTCCAAAGAGCGATCGCTCAACCCCTGTATTAGTTAACCTGTTAGAAACACTACTCATAATGCGTCCACATCCGCAAAATTTTGATCGTATTCTCGGACTCAATCACCTCGTACACCAGACGATGCTGAATGTTGATTCGCCGTGAATATGCACCTTCCAAATCTCCCACCAATTTCTCGTAGGGTGGCGGATTCTGAAACGGATTGGTTTGAATAATGTCGAGTAACTCTTGCGCTTTGTCTCGTAAATTGCTAGAAGCGAGCTTTTTGGCATCTTTCTGTGCCTGTTTGGTATAGACTAGATTCCAACTCACCACTCCAACTCCCTAGCGCAATCCTCGATCGGCGTTGCCATTCCTTCCCGAATTGATTCCCGCATCCCTGGCACTGAGAGAAGATACAGTGTCTCCTGCACAGATGCCCAGTCAGATTCAGATAATAACACTGCATTGCTAGTCTGTCCTGCGATCACAATAGGTTGATGCGACTGACTCACCGCATCGATCAACTGCTGTAACTGCTGTTGAGCTTCATTGATTGGGATCATAATTTTCCACTTGTCTAAATACACTTTTCTAATTGATATTGGCTGGCTGTAGACACTGCTACAACTGCCCCAGAAACTTGTCGTACTCTGCGTGTGAACCAACCCAAAACCAGATTACAGTGTCTCCATCCAACAGACCAACTGCTCGATAGTTTTTGCTAATTCGGGCTGAGTAGATTGGTAAGTCAGGATGCACCTTCTTGAAACGCAGGCTTGGATGACTTGGGTCTTCCTTGAACTGGCGATACGCCCCGCGTGTCTGCTGTTGAACTTGTTCGGGTAAATCAGCAAATAATCTACGAAACTCGGTTGTAGTGCTTGACTTCACAATGTTTCTGGATCGAGTTCTTGGGTTTTGCCTGCACGATACTCAGCCATTGCGGCCGCTGCGAGTTTAGCAAGAGCATCTGGGGAACGGGAGAATGCTTGATCCCAGCGCCTATCGTCTTCAAGTTCTTCCAGAATCATTGAAGCGAGGGCATCTTGCTCGCTGGCAGACAATGTTTTCAACTTGGCGATCGCACGTTCGAGTAACTCAGTCATGGCTACCACACTTTTACAATGAAAATGGCATCCTATCCATTATCCATTGTTTCAGCCAAGTTGAGGGTAGGTCGAACAAATGGCAGGCTAATTATCCTCATTAATAACTACGGGAAACCCACTTCTATGTTTTCTACTAGCTTTTTCATGCACTTAAATACATCTCTATATCTCGCAAATGCAGGAGTTCCGCTATTCACTCAGAGTGTTGTCTATCAAATTATTTTGCTCATCCCAATTGTCGCGATAGAAGCTTATGTTCACCAAAAACTACTCAATCTCAGTATCCTAAAAGCAATTTTTATTGCTTTTATAACAAATATCATATCCACGATTGGGGGAGGTTTTATTATCCTATGTATTGGGGCGTTTATTGGACATATCGTCTTCCACACAACCGTGCCTGTACAGCCTGGTTCTTTTCCATTTCTGCCGTTGGAAATTATGATTACACTGATTCCTATGTTTTTCTTTTCCGTTTACCTAGAATTATTAATAGGGAGTTGGGGAGTCAAAAAAATTGAAAAAAGCAAAGTTAATAAATCATTTTTAATAGCTAATTTATTCACTTATTTAATGCTTGAGATATTAGCTTTTACCCAACTTGTCAAGGGATACATTGAAGGGCGGGGCTAACCAAAACGTTCTATATCGTCGGGTCACTGATTGACATCTTCAGCCGCCATCATTGCATTGATGTGGGTAAAGATGCGAGCTAATTCCCCAATGGCGTCGAGTTCCGCTACCTCTTCTGCCATTAGTTGATCTGCCTTTTTCTTCTCTAACAATTGTTCCATGCGCTGTTGGAGCGATTCACTAAATTTGAACAATTTCCACCCATCGACTTTTTCAATGCAAATTTCATGGATTAACGAGGAGGGTTTGTTGAGAATTGAAACCATTGTAGGCTCCGAGCTTCGGGTTTTAGGTAGTGACTAGATTATAGCTTTTATTGAATCTGCCAGATTTAATGCTCCAACCGAGAACCTTCAAATTACCACCAAAACCAGTGACTTAAACAGCGAAACGGCGTTACAGTTCAAGTCGGATGATATTCATCCCTGCTTATTTGCCATCGCCATATCTTGCCTTCTTCAGGATCGTCCACCTCTGCAATGAACTTCATTCCCACTTTTTGCAACACGCTATTCGAGGCATTTTTTTCAGCTAAAGTGTGGGCGATGACTGCTTTCACCTCCTCGTGAGCGAAAGCATAATCGATCATTCCCTGTGCCACCTCAGTTGCAAATCCGCGATTCCAATATTCGGAAGCAATTTCATAACCTATCTCTATAGTCCCCGACTCATCAGGTGAGCCTGTGAAACCTCCATTGCCGACAAGCACTTGATTTTTTGGATGAATAAAGAAGTAGCTGTGCCAGTCAGTTGGAGGCGGATTGGATTCGCAAGCTTCGTCAGCAGGGAGGGAAAATGCTTCCGGGAAAAGAGGCCAGCTATCAGGCACTATGACATTTAAAATTGCTGCAAGCTCGCTTTTACTTCGTAAGAAAGCTTCTATGTGAATCCTTTCGACGGCAAGTAGTTGAAGATTCTTAGTTGTAATCATTTTTCTACCTTGTTTAACAAGTATGAGTCACACTATAGGCACTATCGAAACGCTTGTCTCGGAACCCTGGCGAGTTGGTAAGCGCCCCGACTTTCCAAAAATTGATATTGATTTGGCTGCAATCCTAATTGCTCAAATTTTTCTGGATATCCCAGCAACAAAATAGAGGGAGAAGTTGGGTTTTTAGATTGCTTAATGTAATCGATCGCCTTTTGGACAGCTCGGTAGTAAGTCACCGGCTCTTGGGTATAAAAAACCAGACTTGGTTTCCAGAAACCAACCATAATAAACTCTTCCCCCGGCAGTTTTTGTTGAACTGCAACCTGTGCTAACTGTCTCAGAGGTAACTGGCGGTTGATATCGACCACTTTGTAGGCCGGAGTAAGACCAAAGATGATAAATGCTACTAACCCGATGAGGTTAGCAACCAAAATCCACCGCTGTTGCCGCTTCCAAAGTAAAAGTGCGATCGCCACCGCTGTAATTATCCAAATCGTACCGCCGACAATCAGCAATCCCGACTGCTGAATTGCTTGGGGAAAATTGGGCATTGCCGGGTCGTCTCCCAGCCAGTTGTAGCTGTAGAAAGTTGCTCCGGCTACAATTAATAAAAATATGACATTAAAAATGTATGTAACTAACAGCCCTCGCGGTAAAGAATTAGGTTTTTTTTCTAAATTTATGCGCCTGTTTTCGGGTTCATTGCCTGCAATAATATCGCTCCACAGCAGCGTTACCAAAATCGCAGCGGCGGGGATTAAAGGCAATACATAACTGGGCAATTTGGTCACGGCGATCGTGAAAAAGCCAAAAATGCAGCCGAACCAAAACAAGGCAAATAAACTCAACTGAGCCGATCGCGGTTGACGACGCCAATAACTGCGCTGCCAAAAACGGGTGCGGGCGATAGCCACCGGCAAATAAATCGACCAAGGTGCAAAACCCACTAGCACTACAAAAAAGTAAAAATACCAAGGCGCCGAGTGCTTGTTGACTACTCCAGTAAAACGCTGGAAATTGTGATAGCCGAAAAAGCTGTCAATATAAGTTTGACCGTTGTCTAAAATAACCAAAATGTACCAAGGCAGGGCGATCGCCAGAATAATCAAGATTCCCGACACCGGACGCATTTCGCGCCAAAGTTGCCGAAAATTTCCCAAATAAAGCCCGAAGCTGCCAACAATCAGCGCTGGCACGACAATTCCCACAGGCCCCTTAGCCAGAATTGCTAAGGCAATTAGTACGTAAAAAGTCAGATACCACTTATTGGGAAATCGGGAAGCGGAAACAGTGGAAAATTCTGCTTGTTCTCTCTGTTCTTCTAGAGTGTAACCGAGGAAAAATGCGAGCAGCGCCGAACACATACAGGCGACTAATAGCATATCTGAAACGCCAGTCCGTCCCCAGGCAATAGTTTGGGGATTTAAAGCTATTAGGGCCGCACCAATCCAAGGAGTAGAAAAAAAGAGGGGAAGACGGCGAGTTTTGAGTGTTGAGTTGTTATTGTCTGTTTCTTCTTCCGGCTTCCATCGAACTTCTTCCTGCTTCCTGACATCCGTTAAATCCCGTACAGTGCTCGTTGTCGAACTTCGTTCTTCCTGCGAGTGAGTGAACTTTTGTAGGGTATAAAATCCGAGGCAAGTCAGCCCGATCGCGCACAAAGCCGAGGGAAGACGCACGGCCACTTCGTTAACGCCCAGAGTGCGGTAAGCCACGGCCATCAGCCAGTAAATCAGCGGCGGCTTGTCAAACCTGGTTTCGCCGTTGAAATAAGGAGTGATGAAATCCCCTGTCACCGTCATTTGACGGGCGGCTTCGGCAAACAACGGTTCGGTTTCGTCAACTAAACCGATGTTGCCGAGATTCCACAAGAAACCTACCCAGGCGATCGCGAACAGCCACAACAGCGACAGCAGCAAAGGTGCGATCCTCTTCGAGGGCTTCGCTAACGGGCGATTCCTAAACTCTGACAAATTTTTAATAACTTCCTTCACCCAAACTTCCTGCGATTTTAGATTTAAAATTTTAGCTCGCATAGAGAGTCTACCGAAAGATTCGCATTCTCGAAACTCCCAATTCGATCAAATCCGGTTAAATAGAGATGTTGCACCCTTCTCCACAAGGCTTTCATGGGCGGGCTCTCCTACCCACCCCACAAGAAAATTCACTCTTTGTGGAACAGGCCGGAAAGCCTGTTCTTTATAATGATGCCGCTATGTGAGGTTAACTCGCATAGTGGCATCGTTCTCAATAAAACCGTATCAACCGGGTTTCTTGACCAAAATCTCGGCACCTGCAGCTAAGCGTTCACGGCTGCAAAATTAATTGCCATTCTCGGGCTGTGCTGTTCCAAGCGGGCGAGGCTGTCTCCCCGGCGACGTAAGGGCCCCAGTAGTGGCGAGAACCATCCTGAGCAAAAACCACTAAAATGTCTCCCCGTTTGACTTGTAACTTGCCCTCCGGCAGCGATAGCATCAGTCCCTTGTCGCCACCTTCTCCGGGCGCAAAATCCCAGTGCGCGGGTTTGCCGTAGGATTCCTTGGCTTGCCGTTTCGACAGCAGGGCCACTCGCACTGGGTGTTCGCTGCGGTTGCTGACGCGCAGACTGCCGGCGGCTTTAGTATTTGCAGGGATTGAGGAAAGCAATTCCTCCTCTGATTGTGGGGGGGTTGGTGTTGAGTCGGGCTTGGGCTCGCTGGCGGTGTCTGCAGAAGCTGTCGCGACTGGGGAAACGGGGGGTATTAGGGGGAGTGCGGTGGCTTGTGAGGGCCAATCGCTGGACTGATTGGAACCGTGGGAGATAGTGATTTCAAAACGTCCTAGAAACATTCCTGTAATTAGGACGATCGACACTCCAATTAAGATCTGGTAAATTTTAAGATTCATAAATTTTAGGCTTAAAGGATAGACTGCACCCGCAATGAGTCTTCACTATTTTTAATGTAAAACCAGGGTCTGCTGTGCCACAAGATACAGTTACACTTAAATTATTTGAGCGTTCTCGGCTATAAGTCGCCGATCGCTCAATACCATCTTAGATGTTAAATTTGAGATTTTAGATGGCGACATACTGACTCCGGTAAGAATTTGCAGTTGGTCGGGAGAGGCATTTGTTGACTCATCGGTATAGCTTTTAATACCAGTTGAAAAAAAGAATACCACTATAGGCCCGTACTCCCAACCCCAATATTCATCAGTCATTCCGCATCTCAAATCTCAAATCTCAACTCTCAAATCGTATAACTTTTATGCAGAATACCCGAATTAACAGATTAATTGATGTTCTGGGCGATCGCTTCCGAGGCTGGCTGAGCAATCCTTGGCGGCGGATTTCGCTCCTGCTAATTAGCCTGCTGTTCGGCACTTTTTTGGGAACCGCTATTTCGACCATCGCCGGACAATCTGCGGATTGGGATATTATCGCAGCCGGGCTGTTGGTGTTGTTGACCGAGTTGGTGAACTGGCTGGTTTACGGTGGCCCGCGGTCTGTCGCCCGTTCTTTGTGGGTGGAGATGCTCAATGCTCTGAAAATTGGTCTGACTTACAATTTATTTGTGGAGGCTTTCAAACTCGGCTCGTGAAAAATGCTCAAATATTTGTCCGTTGTAGATAGTATTTATATAAACCTACGCTTAAAAAAATTGAATCTGTAGTTCCGAGTTTAGTGTCAGTCGATTTGAGATTTTAGACTTCGGCGTCAGCCCTCAGTCGAAGGAGTTTAGATTTGAGATGTATTCCACAGATGAATTGGGGATTTTGAACTAGGGTCTAAATTTGGGAGCTCTCCACGACCGGAGTTGGGGTTTTTATCCGTTTTGAGTGGGGTCAAATATTTGTCAATTGCAGATAGTATTTGTACAAAACCCGCCCCCGCATAGAGAGTTTTTAGGATATGGATCGATCGACTGTAACCCCTGTTGAAATTTTACATCGGTGGCAAGCCGGCGATCGCCCGATCGCGCCCGACTTCGAGCTCCTGGCTTTTTGGGAACTTGCGGATGATGTGCGCTCCTCTTCGAGGGCTTCGCTAACGCGCGCTTTTGGCATTACTCCCGACAATGTAGCCGATGTTGTCCGCTGCAAAACCGATTTATTCTTTTCTCTTCTTGACGAACTGCATACTTTCCCCGTAAAGTCAACTGTTTTCCTCGAAATTTTGTGGAATCTGTGGCTGCCGCTGGCCATGCAATTATCGGCTGCAAAACAAAGTTTAAACCGTCCTTTAATTCAAGGAATTTTAGGAGTGCAAGGAACGGGAAAAACTACTTTATGCCAAGTTTTGAGGCTGATTCTGGGAAAATTGGGATATTCTACTGTCAGCCTTTCTTTAGACGATCTTTACAAGACTTATGCCAATCGCCAACAACTCCAAAAAGCAGACCCGCGTTTAATTTGGCGCGGCCCTCCCGGCACTCATGATATTGACTTGGGAATCGCAGTTTTAGACAAGTTGCGCGGTTCTCAAACTCACAATTTAGCAGCAGTTGACAATCCCAAATCTGATGCCCTCAAACCGGATTTAATTAATAAAAATATAGAAATTCCCAGGTTTGACAAATCTGCCTATGGAGGTGCAGGAGATAGAAGTCAACCCGAAATTATTTCCGGTGCGGATATTGTACTTTTTGAAGGTTGGTTTGTCGGTGTGAATCCGGTGGTTGATGCCAAATTAAACGAGTTTTTGGCGGGTGCACCGTTTCCAATTTCCACAGAAAGCGACTGTCAGTTTGCGCGCGATATGAATGCGAAGCTGCACGACTATTTGCCGCTGTGGAAGCGATTAGATCGGTTGATGGTTTTGTATCCCCAAGATTATCGCCTTTCTCAAGTGTGGCGCAATCAGGCGGAACGGGAAATGATGGCGGCGGGGAAGCCGGGAATGTCAGAGGCTGAAATTAATCGGTTTGTTGAATATTTCTGGAAAGCGCTGCATCCAGAGTTATTTATTAAGTCGATGCTGGAGGGCGATCGCGTTGATTTAGTAATTGAAATTTTGGGCGATCGCACTGTCGGCAAAATTTGTCGGGCGATCGACTTAAAATTAAGCGCTTAGGGAGACTTAAAATTAACGCTTTAAGGACACAACCTTGTTGTGTCCCTACTGTATTTCAGCCTTTAAGGACACAACAATGTTGTGTCCCTACTTTATAGCAGCTTATGCTACACTCTATTGAAATTTCAGGACTGATGTAAAAAGTGGTTTGACGCGCGAATTATAGGGGTAAGGCGCGCCTTAAGCACCCTACAATACAGAGCTTTTGCATCGAGGATGGAGAATTTCTAAATTAACTGCCAGGAGTACCAAGATCGATCGCTTTCTGCATCAAATCGTCGGTAACTTCGCCCGGTGTACCTGCAGGCGTAATGTCCTGAGCCATCGAACGAAAATCAGCGGGATTACCGCTTGTATCTGCCGGCTTTGCGATATTATCTTGAGCAGCGGGAATAGGAAATTTAGGTGCAGTTGCAGCGGCTGCAGCTTGAGCGCCGGCACCTGTGCGATCGATGTCACTAACGCTGAATTCTTTTGAAGCTTCGTAGTCTGCTGATACATTAACGGTCGGCAACTTTTGTTCTCCAGCTTCCGCGCTTTCAGTGATCTGCTGAGCGTCAAAGTTTTCAATGTTATTTGGTTCTGTATTGATTTCAGACATAGCCGACTCCTTGCTAGTTTTATTTAACAATTCACTGTATCAATTATTACTTCTATCCCCAGGCTTTTTCATCTACCCGCAGATGTATCGTTGGCTTCTATCTTAAGGATGATTTATTCTAGGGTGGTGCATTAACATTACGCCACTTTCTGAAAATAATGCAGCTTTAAATGAGCTCCCAACCTATACATACTAAGCCATTCCCCATTGTTTAATCTAAAATCTAAAATCTAAAATCTAAAATCGTATTACCTCTCGGGGATGGTGACTTGTACTTACAAATCTTGATATTTGTATATTCTGGAAGCATTTTTAAGGAATTTTGTTTATGAACTCACCCGCCGCCACCAATCCTCACTCTCTCTCCAACGACACTAAAAACATCGTTCAGACAATCAACGGGTTGGGTACAGATGAAAAACTGGCGCTGCTCTACTTTGTTTATGAAAAAATGGGAGATTCAATTACACCAGCCGCTCCCGCCGCCGCCGAGCCAGAATTAGCTCCCATGCTGCTGGATGATTTTTACAAGCTTTCCCATGACCAACAACTGAATATAATGCGCGGTATTGTTAACCGCGACGACACGCCCTATTCCCACGCTTACGGAGCTTTAACTGCTAACAATCAGTTGGTAGTTTGGTATGCTTGGGCTATTGGTATGGGGGAAACAATTGTCGATATCCCCGAAGGATATGAGGCAACTGAGGCTGTCAATGGCGTGTTAGGTCAAATTGAAGGTCTTGAGTTTGAACAGCAAATTACAGTGCTGCGCGACGTAGCTAATAATATGGGCTACACCGATGTTAAACCAATTGCTACTCAGGCGGAAGTAGGGAAAACTTCTAGTCTTTAGATAAGAGTCTGGTGTTGCAACCTATCCTACACAAACTCTCCTCCTAGCAGAGAGAGACTCAAGAATAAAGGAATTACCCAAAACCTCTATATGTAGGGTGCGCCGAGGCGCACCCTACCCCTATAATTACTAGGTAAAACCTTTTTTTGCTCTTACTCATATTTATTCTTTCGTGTCTTAGAGAGGGACGAAAGTTTTTGTATGAGCAGTTAAAATCGGCTCTTCTGAGAAATATAAAAAGGTCTTCAGTCAGCAAGTGAGTTTTTTAGGGTAAACTTTTCGCGGGAATTCCATCCGAAATATCGAACCTTTGTTGGGTTGACTTTCGGCAGTAATTGTACCGTCGATCATCTTGACTAAAGAAGCACAAATAGCTAGTCCTAAACCAGTGCCGGGATATTGGCGAGTTGTACTTTGGTCGCCTTGGTGGAACTTGTCGAAAATGTGGGGAAGATCTTTTTCACAGATGCCGATTCCTGTATCCCGAACGGTGATCATTAACCGATCGCAATTTAATTCCCGCACCTCAATGTAAATGCTCCCCTCATGCGTGAATTTAACGGCGTTGGAAACGAGATTCACCAAAATTTGCCGCAGGCGCAACTTGTCATTCACTATCAACTGATCCTGCAAGCAGACGCTGACGGACAATGCCACGTTCTTATCGGTGGCTTGATTTCCGAATTCCAGGGCGACATCGATTACTAAATGCGCTAAATTAAATTTTTCAATTTTTAATTCAGTGCGGCCACTCTCGATTTTGGAGAGGTCGAGAATATCGTTAATTAGCAGTAGCAGGTTTTTGCCGTTATGTAAAATGCGCCCCACCATTTCTGTTTGCTGGGCGCTCAGCAGTTGTTTGTGCTGGCGCAGCAGCAATTGGGAAAAGCCGATAATCGAATTCATGGGAGTTCGCAATTCGTGGGACATAATGCCCAAAAATTGCGATTTTAACTTGGCTGCTTCTAGCAGTTGCAATTTTTGCTGTTGAATGCGTCGCGCCTGATTTTCCAGTTCTTCCTGCTGGCGAATTAGCAGCTCGTTTTGCAAGTCTAAAAGCTGTTCCTGCTTTTTTAATTTTTCGATCGCCAGCGCGTTGTTAATCGCGATCGCAGCTTGTTTTCCCATCACCGCCAGCAGTTGCTGAGTATGCCCGTTAATCGCCCTGCTGTCTTTGCCGTTGCCGATGGCCAACACACCCAAACGCCCGCTTGGCGCCGACTCGATCGCCGCAGCACAGGCCGCCGCCGGCAGCCCGCAGTCGCCAGACTCCGATCGCAACAGTACAGACTCTCCCGTCGCAAATGCTTTCCACAGCAGCTTGTTTTGCACGTGCGGGGTTGTGCCCTCACCAAAGTTTTCCGTGCCACCGACAGCGCTGACTTTGAGGCCGCTGCAATCGTACTCCAGGAGAGCAACTAGGCAAAATTCTGCTCCTGCGATCGCCTCTACAGTCGCATCCGCAATGCCTTGCAACAACTGGCACAAGCTACCCGCGCGCTGGCTCAACAGATTTGTAAATCGATCGATCGCGTGCAACTCGTGTTCCCCGTCCCGTACCGTCCGGCCTTCACACAAATTTTTTGCTGTAAAATTGTTTTCCGAGGGCACTTGAGCGGGCCAAAATTCTGGTTCTGCTTGGGGTTCGGCTGGAGTTTGTTGGATGGCGTCGATTTCGGTGTAGGTTCCCGCCCACTCCAAAACTTCCTGACTGTCTAGATTAGCGGGCGTTCCTGTGGCCAGGTTCCAGCGGTAAATGCCCTCTCGCGTCCGCAGACGAAATATAATTTCGTAACTTGACGGCGGGAACTTAGAAGTGTGCGATCTCGCCAAAAGACTAGGACGGTCTTCTGGGTGGACCTGCGCCAGATAGCCGAAACCCAAAGCTGCTGCTGCTGGTACGCCGGTGTACTCCTCCCAGCGCTGACAGAAATAAGTCGCCCAGCCGTCGGCATTTGTTTTCCAAACTATGTGAGGAATTGCCGACTGCAGGCGATCGTCCTGAGTTTCGCAGTCGCCAACTTGCGGTTGGGGCGGTGTTATTTCAGATACTTTGTGTAAGATTTCAGAGTCGGAAAACTCCGACGGAAAAGACTTATTGCGGTCATACTGAGTCATAACAGGTTATATAAATAAGCATTGGACTTGAGCCCTAACACCGGCTAAAGACTCGTGCTGCTAGCTTTATTGATTTTGACGTGCCAAGTGCATCAAAATTTTTTATACTTTAAACTTATCTCGGTAGTGATATCTTTACCTCTATCAACGGGCGGACAATGAGATAATTCAGTTAAACTGTTAAAACATTGAGAGCTTACCTGTCCAGAGGAAGGCTCGTGCAGGCATCGCCGCAAAATAACTTAAAAATTAACTTGCATTCTTGGCTGCTGCATGAGTATGCTTAAAAATGATGTGCAGCCTGTAAAACCCTAAATCAGGACACATTCTCAAATTTACTCAGTTTAGCTGAGTCAGTTGACGATATTTTAAAAGTTTAGCGGACTATTGGAAGAAAGATGAGTAAAATTCGCGTTGCTTTGATAGAAGACCATGACCTGACAAGAGTCGGCATCCGCACAGCTTTACAACAGCGTGACACGATAGAAGTTGTCGGCGATGCAGCTAACGCTACAGATGGATTGAAACTGCTTCAGTCTTCAAAACCTGACGTGGCTATTGTAGATATTGGGTTGCCGGATTTTGATGGCATTGAACTTACACAAAAGTTCAAAAAATCCGTAGCGGAGTCCGATCCAGATACAAAAATTTTGATTCTGACTTTTCAGGACAATGAAGAAGAAGTTCTGGCAGCTTTTGCCGCCGGAGCTGACTCTTATTGCATGAAAGATATTAGCTTCGATCAGTTATTAGATGTAGTAAAAGTAACTCACGAAGGTAATTCTTGGATCGATCCGGCGATCGCCCGTATCGTCCTGAAACAAGCTCGCACTCAGGAACCCGCGCCGGAAGAACCCAAGGCTGAGGGCAAAAGAGTCACAATTAAGGCTGCTGAACCGGAGTTTAGTCACATCATTGAGACTTACCCTTTAACCGAACGGGAATTAGAGGTTTTGGAACTGATCGTGCAGGGTTACAGCAATGCTGCAATCGCCGAAAAGCTGTACATTACTGTCGGTACAGTCAAGACTCACGTCCGCAATATTTTGAACAAGTTGTGTGCTGATGACCGCACTCAGGCTGCCGTTCTCGCCCTGCGTTCTGGCTTGGTTGGATGAAGCCTTATCATCAGGCAAAATCAAGTTAAAAGTAGGGTGCGCTGTGCGCACCTTACGGCCACTGATTTAGGGTGTGCAGTGCACACCGACTGACTAATTATTACCAAAAAATTATGGCAGGCAGTGTGCACCAGCCAAGCAATTGTTTGTTGTTAAAAAAGTAATAAATTTTAAATCCGCATCTATCCCAGTACAGATATTTTTTTTCAAGTTAAAAAAGTAAGTATACCTTAAGATAGATGCTAAAAAACTATGATATTATTAATACTTATTGTTGAGCGATACCCAGTTAGATTAATTTCGCTCCCACTGCCAATATTGCGCGATCTCACTTCATAAAAGGCGCAGGCAGAAGCCAGATTACGATACTTTTAGGAATAGTTAAGCCTTAAAGAAATTATATCCGCAGAGCGATGCTGAGTTCGCTTAAGTTAGCGAAATTAAAAGTATCAACTGCTACTGAAATGTTTTAGAAAGAGGTATTATGGCCGCCCCAATTGAATTCAAGTTATTTGCTCCCTATAACAAAGGAGCTGCCTTGATTGGCTCTTTTTCTAATTGGGAAGAGATTCCGATGGAAAAGGACGAAGAGGGTTATTTCCGCACGCGAGTTGAGTTGGAGGATGGCGTTTATCAATACAAATTTCGCGTTCAGTCGAAAAGCTGGTTTCTGGAAGCAGATCAGTGGGTAGATATAGTCGATCCCTACGCGACTGACATCGACGATCCAAGTCAAAACGGCCTTGTTCGGATCAAAGATGGCGATCGCATTGTCGATACCTACGTCTGGAAACACGACGATAAACCGCTACCGGCCGATCGGGAATTAGTGATTTACGAAATGCACGTTGCTGACTTTTCCGGCGGCGAAGACGATCCCTTCGCCCGCGGCAAGTACAAGCACGTTGTCGAAAAACTCGATTACCTAGTCGAACTCGGCGTCAACGCGATCGAACTCATGCCCCTCAAAGAATACCCAGGCGACTACAGTTGGGGTTACAACCCCCGCTACTTCTTCGCTGCCGAGTCCAGCTACGGAACCACTGAAGAACTCAAAAACCTGATAGACGAGTGTCACGGGCGCGGCATTCGCGTCATCATCGACGGGATTTACAACCACTCGGAAGCATCGAGTCCCCTGACTCAAATCGATCACGATTATTGGTACCACCACGAACCCCGCGATCCAGACAACAATTGGGGTCCGGAATTTAACTACGAATTCTACGACGAAAACTTAGACACTTACCCGGCCCGCAGATTTGCTGGCGATACAGTCCGCTTCTGGATTCAAGAATATCATCTCGACGGCATTCGTTTCGACGCAGCGCGACAAATTGCTAACTACGATTTCATGCACTGGGTCGTTCAAGAAGCCAAAAGTGTCGCCGGCCCCAAACCATTTTATACCGTTGCCGAATACATTCCCGAAAATCCCAGCATCACGAATTTAGACGGGCCGATGGACGGCTGCTGGCACGACAGTTTCTATCACTCCCTAATTCCACAACTCTGCGGGGACAATTTTGATTTAGAACGGCTCAAAGAGGTAATCGACTGCAAGCGGCAAGGTTTCTTGGGTGCTACGAATGTAGTCAATTATTTGAGCAATCACGACCACGATCGCGTTTTTGCCGAATTGGGCGATCGCGGAATTTTGGATGAAGCAGCATTCAAACGGGCGAAGTTGGGAACCGTGCTGTTAATGACAGCAGTTGGCGTGCCACTGATTTGGATGGGCGAAGAATTTGGCGAATACAAAGCCAAAACAATTGAGCAATCTAAAATTGACTGGACGCTGCTAGGAAATGACCAGAATAAAGGTTTGTGGGAATACTACAAAGGCTTGATTCACCTGCGTAAAAATAACCAGGCACTTTACACAGAAAACATCGACTTTTTCCACGAAGACCCCGACTCGAAAGTTTTTGCTTACACTCGCTGGAACGATGAAGGTTCGAGAGTGGTAGTAGTGGCGAATATGTCGGAAAATTATCTAGCAGGTTACAGCGTTCCCCACTTCCCGGCCAACGGAACTTGGCACGAATGGACAGGTAATTATGATATTGAATCTGGCGATGACAATATTATGATTGACTTGCCGGAATACGAAGCGAAAGTGTTTGTTTGGCAGTAAGTTGTCCGGCCTCTGAAGCACTGATTCCCCATTCAAAAATATCAGGACTGAAGTTCTTACTACCAACCCGAAAATAAATGTTGGTAGTAGGGACTTCAGTTTTTTCTTAATTCCCCCAAACTCCGAGAACGAATTTCCTGACTACAAACTTATCAGGCAATACGGTTAAGTTAAAACTATTTATTCTTCGGAGATCCCCCTAAATTCCCCTTAAAAAGGGGGACTTTGAGTAAGTTCTTGTCCCCCCCTTTTTAAGGGGGGCTAGGAGGGATCGAGCTTAACTGAACCGTATTGACTTATAAGCGTTATTTTACCGACTCTGATCCCATTCACAACTCTAAACACAAACTCTTTTGTATTCCGGTTCCCGATTGTTAATTTAAACTCTTTATGTCCCAGATTGATTTTCTAAGCACAATTGGGTTATAGCCTCCGCCGGTATGGGTTTGCTAAAGAAGTAACCCTGACCCATATCGCAGTGATGCGAGTGCAAAAACGCCAACTGTTCTGCTGTTTCCACTCCCTCAGCAATCACCTGTAAATTCAGGCCCTGTCCCAAGGCGATCGCCAGTTTCACAATAGTAGCACCGCTGCTGCCAGTCACCAAGTCGGCAACGAATGATTTGTCTATTTTTAAATGATTGAGGGGAAAGTTTTTCAGAGACCACAGCGAAGAATAACCGGTACCAAAATCGTCCAGAGAAATGTGAATTCCCATGTCCTGCAACTGCTGCAATACCGACACGGTAAAGCTCACATCTGTCATGGCAATGCTTTCGGTAATTTCTATTTCTAAATATTCGGGATTTAACTTTGTTTCTGATAAAATTTCAGCGATGGTTTGTACCGTGTGAGGTTGCAGAAACTGCCGGGCTGATAAATTCACGGCTATACGCATCGGCGGCAATCCCAGTAACTGCCACGCTCGATTTTGCAAGCAAGCAGTCCGCATCACCCATTCGTCAATTTGGCAGATTAATCCGGTTTCCTCAGCTAAGGGAATAAATCGATCGGGAGGAATCAAACCGCGTTCGGGATGTTCCCAGCGAATCAAAGCTTCCATGCCGACTATTTTACCAGTCTTTAAATTTATTTGCGGTTGATAGTGCAGCACAAACTCGGATTTTTTTAGAGCTTTGTAAAGATGATTTTCTAAGTTAAGATCCTCGGAGACTTTACTGCCGATCGCCTGCGTGTAAAACTGATAATTATTGCGACCTTTTTGTTTAGCTTTGTACATCGCAGCATCAGCATTTTTCAGCAAAGTTTCTGCATCTTCTCCGTCATAAGGAGCCAAAGCAATTCCCAAGCTAGCCTTAATATAAAGTTCCAGACCCTCAAAATCAAAAGGGCCGCTTAAACTCTGGATAATTAGCTGGCAAATCTTAGTTGCTTCGTCAGGGCTGTTGATATTGTACAGCAGCACAGTAAATTCATCTCCGCCCCAACGAGCCATCGAATCGCCCACGCGCAAACAGTTAGTCAAACGCCGAGATACACTTTGCAGCAACAAATCACCCACGGGATGACCGAGAGTATCGTTAACATTTTTAAATCTATCTAAATCTAGAAAGATTACCGCCAGCATTTCTCCATTTTGGTGAGCGCTAGCTAAAGCTAAAGACAGCCTTTCATTAAACAGTAATCTATTAGGTAAACCGGTTAATGGGTCGTGAGAAGCTTGGTGTCGGATCATCGCCTCGACGCGCCTCTGCATTGCAGCCATGTACAGGTGAGTTCCTAAAGATTGTGCTAGCTTCTGTTCCTCGCTAGTCCACTTTTGAGCTTCGCCTGTTTTGATTTCTTTCCAAGCTGCAAAGGACTGTCGGGGACGATCGTTCCGGGCGTCCGAACTGCAACGGCCCGCCCACAAAATTTCGGTTTTTATGGGGCTGCGAAAAACGGTGAGACAGCCGATGCACTGTTGGCGGTATTGCAGCGGTACTGCCAAAAATGATCGAATGGAAGCTGCGAATAAATTTGCAGATACAGATTTGAGTTGAGGTTCTTTAGAAATATCGGAAATCGCGTACAAGTGCGGTACGAGAAAACTGGAAATATTAGTGTCAATTGAACTGTAATGCTGGGAATAGAGATTTTCAAACATACCTAATTGGCTGGTATGATTAGCAGTCTGTGTTCGATCGCCTTGGTTGTCAAACCCCATGATCTGCTGCCAAAACGGGCTGAGTTCAAGGTCGATGTCCGCGGGCTGCTGGCCACAGGTATAAAGCAAAGCCGGTCGATCGCCAAACTCGGCTGCAAGGTAGAGTCGCCCTCCCGAACCGTGCAAATGCTTGACAGTTTGTTCGAGAACTGCTTTCCGAATTTCGTTGAGTTCCAGAGGAGAATGCAGCAAACTGGTAATTTGGTTGATAACGGCTTCGTCACGCGCTTGCTGTCTAGCTTGACTCAGCAGAAAAGATTGGGCGATCGCAATTGAAAGTTGATCCACAAGCAACTGCACCATTTTCAATTCTCGATCGCTAAACCGTTTCGGTTGGCTGTGGTGAGACACTAACAGCCCCCAAAGGTGATTTTGATGCACAATCGGCACCGTCAGAGAAGAACGTGCCCCCATAGCCTTCAGATATTCAGCGTGACAGGGGTCTACAGGACTGTAGCTAATATCTTCAACTGCTAAAGTTTTGCCTGTTTCGGGACAATCTAACCGATTAATTGTTTGATGCTTCAATTCCACATCTACAATCACTCGCTGGCGGGCTTTGAGAAACATTTCCCGAGCGCTATTGGGAATGTCGCCTGAGGGAAAGCGCAAACCCAGCATAGAGGACAAATTGTTGCCGTCGATCGACTCAGCAATGACCTCACCGCTACCGTCGGCCTCAAAGCGATAAACTTTTACTCGATCGCTCTCTAAAAAACTGCGGATTTCTCGGGCAGTTGTCGTCAAAATCTCCTGCAGTTCTAAAGAGTTGCGGATGCGATTGGTAATTCGATTGAGTAAAATCTCTTGTTGTAAAGTCGATCGTGACATTTGTCTAACTTTGGTGCGGGCCATGCCTTTTGATCTCCCGGGCTGTTGACAGCATTGTTGCGATCCACAGTCTTAACTTGCCTTGTATTATACATTACAACACTTTCGCGGCGTCTAGGGGGTTGACCTAACCCCAGAGCGAGAAACTCGGTTTATGGGAATATTTCGGCTTTTTCGACAAATTTCGGCGCTCGACCGGGTTTTTCACAGCACTTACAAAGCAAGAAAAGAGCCATCAGAAAATTAGTGAGGACGAAAGTCCGATCGAGTTTGATTGGGACTTTCGTCCTCACTACAAAGCAATTCCAGAGCTACAAGACAAAAGGTATAGAGAAACCGGGTTGACCAACCAGTATTGTGTCCTCTGGAGGGAGAATACTGGTTGGTCAACCCGGCTGGTAAGTATTTATACCTTAAAAGGTATCGTTAAGCTGACTCCCAAATTCCCCGAATTCTGTCCGGCAAAAAGCCAGCTATTTCCTGAATTCGCTCCTCGGACAGCTCATCCTTCGTTGCCGAAAATACAGCCGCGATCGCAGTTTCCGGTTTTACTCCTGAAGGAAGTGAGCCTTCTAGTTCCACCCTCCGTGCAAACAAATTGCCATCGATGCCCGCAGGTGCAGGCGGGCCGGTCAAAGGCTGACGTATCCGGCTGAGCAATCCCACCAGCGGATTGGTATCTTTCCAGAGGTCTGCTATTTCTTGTTGCAGGGTTTTGTCATCCGTAGGCAAAACTTCTTTGTGCAATTCAGATTCCACGTGCTCGATAGCGTCTTTTGTCATCACGTCGCGCATGACCCGGTACACTACTTCGGTAATGTCGCGGGCATCAAAAATATCCTCCAAGTGACCGTTTACCATCACTTTTTCCAAAAACGGCATATCCTTTGAAGCGATAGGAACTGCCGATCCTTCCTGGTGGAGCGAGCTCGGAGGATTCGTCTCCATTTTGTGTAACAGTTTGCGGCCTTTTTCTGTTAACTCAGCTCCTCCATAAGGCTCGTCACTAACCTGAGCTTTGATAAATTCCCTTTGGTTGAGGTAGTCGAAATGACCGCGCAATTCCGCTTCCGCCACCTGGTGACCGACATATTCTTCCGCTGCATTCCTAATTTCCGACTCTCCCCTGCCGTTGCCGCTGCCAATCTTTTTGAGCAAAATGTAAGTCAGGTCGTCTCTGATTGGAATTGTCATTAAAACCTCCTAGGTTAATATCCGGTAAAGCTCATGTAAAAACTGAATTTTTTTACTGGCTTAAATTGTGATGATTACTACTTAAAAACATTGAAGTATAAAGTAGAGTAATCAAGTATCTCTCAGCAGGTGGAAGTTATTAAAATTAAGTAGCGGTTAGAATCTTCCTTTAGGTAGATCCTTGTATGGGAACCCATGTTTACTGTGGTTAATATCCTAAAAAGCTGTCGCCACTATTCAATGCTATTAATCGAGGATGCTTTATTGGTAAGATTTTTCGTATTTATTGCGTATTTTTACCAAGGCTGACGCACCAAGAGAGCCTCATTTGGAAGTTTGCGCTGACAGAGGTAGAATTAAGCAGAGGCTATGGGGTTAATTAAAACTGCGGTCGTTTTGCCCGCAGCTCGTAGCGAGATTGTATCGGCTTAGACCAAAAACTGGTCATGGGAGAGCTACAAATACGAGCCAATCTGTTTCAAGTGCCGCAGCGCCACTTGAAGAATGCCTCGGGGACAACTTTTTTGATCGTTTCGATCGGCATTTATGAACTACCTTCAGTGGGACAATAAAGTGGAATCCTCGTCTTTCATTAGCAGTCAACCCCCGGTTGAGAAGCGTCCTTTAGTATTGGCGGTAGACGACAATCCGGACAACTTAGAACTGCTGACACAAATACTCGATTTATTCGGCTGCGAGTGCGTGGGAGCAGTTGACGGGTACGCAGCTCTTTCTGCCGCAGTCGATCGATCTCCAGACTTAATCGTACTCGACATTTGCCTGCCGGATATAGACGGTATGGAAGTAGTAAAGCGCGTCCAACAAAACCCCGCTATCAGACATATTCCGATTGTTGCTGTCACAGCACTAGCAAAACCAGAAGACCGCGCTCGAATTCTCCAAGCAGGCTGCGTGGAATACCTTTCCAAACCTTTTAACATCAAAGATTTAGAAAGAGTTATCCGCCAGCACCTCAACTCTCCACTGGTTTTGGTTGAGTTTTAGATTTATAATTAGAATCACGAACTTGAGGCGCAGAGTCCAAAATTGCGATCGTTCCAGTGCGGCCTGTCTCCAAGGTCGCATCGCGGAGCAAATCAGTGACTCCCACGCCCAACACCTTTTGGATTAATTCTTTTAGTGGCAATTCCAGAACTGATTCTAATTGTGTTCGCACCTGCAAAGCCAAATCTTCCTGACCGTTCTGAGCCAGCAGTTTTTCGGGTTGAGTAAGCCCATTTTCGACAACAATTATCAATTTGTTATCCAAAAGATTGCAGAGCGCCTGACTCGTTGGGTGTCCGAGTTGAGAGCGGTACAAAGCTTGAATTCCCTGCGAAAGAGTCCGTTCTAATTTCCCCCGAGTAGGTTCTAAGGTTTCCCCTGTCATATTTTTTATTTAAACCATGATAGATAAAAAATACAGTTAGCAGTTAACAGTTAGCAGTTAAGTTAACAGTTAACTGCTAACTGCTAACTGTTAGAAATAACCGTCGCGTTATCCGACAGTAACTTCATTAGTTTCCACCCCAGTTGCACCCTTAACGCCTTTAGCAATTGTCACCAACTTGTTGACAATTTCCTGACTGGGAACTGTACCTTTGAGAACCACCGTAGTGCCAAGTTGAGCCACATAAACAGTCTCAATATCCGCCACATCAGGATTTGCATCGAAAGCCTGAGCAACCCGTTTAGCTAAACCGCTTTGATCGTATTCTCCGTTCAAGCCCATGCGTTCCGGCGGGATTGTCTGAGCGCTCGCAGCAGGTTGAGCTTGAGCTTGAGATTGAGCTACAGGTGCTTGGTAAGCAGGAGCGTCAACTGTTTCTTGATTTTCAAGTTTTTCTAAACCAAACAATCTTTTTAGCCAGCCCATAGAGTTTGTCCTCCGACAAAGTTTGTGTTAATTGACGTGTTAATTCACGGTTGGCAAGTCGCCCTGTAATTGTTATTCTCAATACCAGGAATTACGATCGCACTCTTGGATGCAGAAACAGAGTTTTTTTACAAAAAAGTATCGTTACAGCCATCCACCTAGGTAGAAAAACCCAGTTTGTTGAGTTTGGTGCGTCCATCCTAAATACAATTTACTGTTGTACAACTACGCCGATCATCTGCCTGGAGACATAATTCTCCGGCTCTCAAACAAATACTTGCGCTGACCATTCCGGCAAATCAAACTTAAACCCTTCTTCCCCTACTTCTACTATTTTGTTATACATCCACTCGTGCCAACTTCCCCCAGCCGGAAACTTAGGAATACTGTTACCAGATAAATAAGTAGCCGAAAAAGTAGCGACAACTACTGCTCGCGTTACCTCATCGCTCCAGCGGTATTAAGCCAGCACTTTGGCTTCTGGATTTTAGTGGATAAATTCAATATTTTCGGTATAAAGTGTCGGCAAATATTGCCGCCAAATCACGTGTTTGTAGTATTCCAATAACTCATGATTTGGCTAATTTTTCAACAAAGACAATGGCAGTTTATTCGGCTGGTTGGGAGTTTACCGAAGCGATGAGTTCGGGAAGTTCGGCAATGTGTTCTGCTATGTTAGAAAATGGCTTGTCGCCGGCGTTTTTTTCGCTTCACGAGTTATCCAGTGTAGGAAATCTCGATTGTCCAACTGTCGCACAGCATCCTAGCGAATCCCGTCGATATGATATTCTTGAATCCAGAAATTAACGACATCGCCGATGAATTTCCAAGCGGGACAAATGCCGAGTTTTGGGTCGAAGTTTTCGTAGTTAAACTCCGGGCCCCAGTAGTTAGCGGGATCTTCGGGATAGTGTTTGTCGCGGTAGTACCAATAATTGCGATCGATTAGCAATAAGGGACATTCTTCATCGCAGTGGTTGTAAATCCCGTCCAGAATCACCCGAATTCCCCGTCCGTGGCACTCGTCAATCAATTGCTTCAAATCTGCGGTTGCACCGTAGCTGGACTCTACGGCAAAGAAATCGCGGACTTTGTAACCCCAGCTATAATCGCCCGGATATTCATTAACTGGCATTAGTTCGATCGCATTTATGCCCAAATCACACAGATAATCTCATTTCTCCCTCACCTGCTGGAATTTACCCCCACTGTCGGAACCATCCGGCCCGGAAAAATCAGCAACGTGCATTTCGTAAACGACTAATTCTTGATTATTGGGGAGTTCTTTGTCGTCGTCCTGCCAAAAATAGGTATCAATAATTCGCGCGCCTGCTTTGATGCGAACTGTACTTGTAGGAGTAGTGCGGTCAATTTCAGTGGCGTAGAGGTCATTGACTTCTACCCATTCGTGCGATTCAAAACAGGGAGTTTGCGACTGAACTCGGAATTTGTATTGATAAATACCGTCTTCTAACTTAATGTTAGTGCGGAAATAACCTTTGTCATCTTTTTCTAAGGGAATTTCCGTCCATTTGGAAAAAGAGCCGAGCATTGTAGCTGCTTTGTTGTTCGCAGCGAAGAGTTTGAATTCAATTGCAGCGGCCATGAATAGTTTGTTTGCAGAATTTATAACTGTGATTAGTATTGATTTTTACCATTTTGCAAATCTGTCGCCATCGTTCTTAAGACTTAAACCTGTAAGTTTTATGTTGTAAGGTGCTTGGGGGCGCAGCCGGAGGATTTAGTAGTGCGAACCCTAGCGATTGAGTAAGGTGCGCCCCATTTGTGACAAGTTAAGAAAAAGTGCAAATTGTCAAGGGGGTAGACCAAAAAAGGTAAAATAGGATGAAACCTTT